>NZ_JBFTQY010000064.1:0-35563 GCF_056399245.1 Rhizobium sp. 01N447_2 | reverse complement strand
ACCTTGGCATCACTCAAGAAATCCATGCCGCCGCCGACGCAGCCAGAGAGCGACAACACCGCGGTGCCGATGACGAAGAACGCGCGGCTGCGTCGCCGCAGGCCCCTTGAATGGCGAGATGACTTTGCTATGACTTCCACCCTGCATCCTGTCCAGTTATCAAAAGCTGGGCGAGTTTTGAATAATCCGGGGCATTTGAACCAATATGTCGGCAAACGAGTTAACAAGCGGTGACTTTACCGAAAGTGGCGAGCCCTTCAAGCTCTTTGCCGAATGGCTGAAAGAAGCGGAGGCCTCCGAGCCCAACGACCCTAATGCGGTGGCGCTGGCGACGGTCGATGAGGATGGTCTTCCGAATGTCCGCATGGTTCTCCTGAAGGGATTCGACGACGACGGTTTCGTCTTCTACACCAATTTCGAGAGCCAGAAAGGCCGCGAAATTCTTGGCCAGAAAAAGGCTGCCATGTGCTTTCACTGGAAAAGCCTGCGCCGCCAAGTGCGGCTGCGCGGCCCCGTCGAGATTGTCACCGACGCCGAAGCCGACGCCTATTTCAAGACACGGGCGCGCGGCAGCCGCATCGGCGCTTGGGCCTCCAGACAATCCCGTCCGCTCGAAAGCCGTTTCGCGCTGGAAAAGGCCGTGGCTGAATATACCGCGCGTTATGCCATCGGCGAGATTCCGCGCCCCGCCCATTGGTCGGGCTTCCGCATCCGGCCGACCTCGATCGAATTCTGGAAAGATCAGAAATTCCGCCTGCACGACCGGGTCGAATTCCGCCGACCATCACCGGAAGGCGAATGGGACAAGGTGCGGATGTACCCGTAAGGGGCTTTACCGGCCCATCAGCTTCAGCGGTATGCCGGAAGCAAGCGCCGAGACATAGCGTCGCTTCTGGTAGAATCCGTTGAGCGAAATGCGCGGGAGATAGCCGGTGAGCCGCGCTGCGGGCAGCCCGGGTTGCGTGGTGACCGCGAGGGTAAAGCCGAGATTGCGTGCGATGCGCGCCTCGCGGGCGGTCGCAGCCTCCCGCGTGCCGTAGGGATAGGCGATCGTCTCGGGACGGATGCCGGTCACCGCCTCGAGGTAATCCGCCGAAGCCTGCATCTCGATTCGCGCTTCGGCTTCCGGCAGGCGGGCGAGCGCGCGATGGCTGATCGTATGGGCGCCAAGCGCTGCGAGCGGATGGCTGGCGAGCCATTGCAATTCGCCAGGGCCCATCACCAGTTCGCGGACGATATCCGTCGGCTCGATGCCGTTTTCCCGCGCCAGCAGATCGATGGCGGCGACGGCGCGCGCCTCGTCGGAGCGGTGGATATAGGCGGCAAAACGGTCGAAGGCATGCCATTGCTGCTGCGGGCTGTCGAGCACCAGGCGCTCCATGCCGCGGCCGAAATCGAAGCGGATTTCCGGCGCCTGGCGCAAGAGGATCGCCAGCGTCTCCCACCAGATGCTGTGAGAGCCCTCGGCAAAACCCTTGGCGACGAATACCGTGAACGGCGCCTGATGCCGCTCGAACACCGGCAGCGCATGTTCCAGATTGTTGCTGTATCCGTCGTCGAGCGTGAAGGCCGCAAACGGCTGTGCGCCCTCGGGCTCTGCCAGCAGCGCCGGCACCTGATCGAGCGGCACGAAACGATAGCCCTGTCGCTTCAGCCGCCGCAGCGCCGCGTCGAGAAAACGCGGGGTGATTTCGAGATGCGCATTCGGTTCGAAGGCCTCTGGYACGTGCGGGCGGACATGATGCAGCGTGAAGACGACGCCGCGCCCGCGCGCTTCGCGCATCAGCCCGGCCGAGCCAAGTAGCCAGGAAAGCTCGAGCCCGGCGCCGATCGCTGCGCGTTTTGCCAATCGCTTGAATTGTCCCGTCATGCGGCGCCCGTTCCTTGCCTTTGCCGCAAACTAGCAAGTGCGACTTAAGCCTTGCTGAATCCCTGTTCGGAACAGGTCTTTGATTTCCTGTTAACCAAGGTGATGAAAAGACTAGAAAAATGATAGGCGTTGCCTCAAAGTCGCGCCAAACTTACGGCTTCTGTCACATTACGGCACAAACGCCGGTCTGACCGAAAGCCTGCATCGAGGGCTGCGCATCAGGGGCCAGCGTATGAGGGGCCAGCGTATGAGGGGCCAGGGTATGAGGGGAAAGTGCATGAGAAAGCTTTTGGCGGCTGTGTTGACCGTAACGCTTGCCGTTTCGGCGCCTCTTGCGGCCCTTGCCGGAAATGCTTCGCTGATCCTCGATGCCCGGACCGGCAAGGTTCTCGCCGCCGAAAACGCCGATACGCTGAACCATCCGGCCTCGCTGACGAAGATGATGACGCTCTATCTCACCTTCGAGGCGTTGAAACGCGGCAAGATCGCCTGGGACACCCCGATCAGGATATCGAAATACGCCGCCGCACGGCCGCCGACCAAGCTTGGCGTCAAGGCGGGCGGCACGATCACCGTGCGCGAGGCGGTCTATGGCATGATCGTCAAATCCGCCAATGATGCCGCCTCCGCCATGGGCGAGAAGCTCGCCGGCTCGGAAAGCGGTTTTGCCCGGGTGATGACGGCGAAGGCCCGCCAGCTTGGCATGAGCCGCACCGTCTTCGTCAATGCTTCCGGCCTGCCGGACGGCCGCCAGGTCACCACGGCGCGGGACATGTCGACGCTCGCCGTCGCCTTGATGAAGAATTATCCGAACGAATATCGGCTGTTTTCGACGGCAAGTTTCAATTTCCGCGGCCGGACCGTGCGCGGCCACAACAATCTCATGTACCGCTACCAGGGCATGGACGGCATCAAGACCGGTTATACCAACGCCTCCGGCTTCAACCTCGTCAGCGCCGTCCGGGACGGCAACCGCCGCGTGGTCGGCGTCGTGCTCGGCGGCCGCACTGCCCGCAGCCGCGACGACAAGATGGCTGGTTTGCTCGACCGTTATCTCGGCCGTGCCTCGTCTTCCGGCGGCGCAAAGCTGGTGGCGAGTGTCGGCGCCAAGGAAACTGTCGAAGTCGCGTCCGCCGCCGACGCGTCCGATGTTCCGGTGCCGCTCAACGCACCGCGGCAAGTCGACGATCTCGCAGCCAAGAGCCTGGCCTATGCCGATGACGCCGTCGTGCCGCTGGAGCGTCCGGTCGCGATGGATGAGATCCTGAACGCCGGCAAGACACCGGAGACATCAGCAGAGAAGACCAATGGCGACTGGCAGATCCAGATCTCGGCCGCTCCCAGCGCCGACGCCGCACGTGCGCTTCTCGCCCAGGCAAAGTCCGAAGCCGGCGCGCCGCTCGTGTCCGCTTCGCCCTATACCGAGGCGGTCGGGCAGGGGGCCAACAAGATCTATCGCGCCCGCTTCGTCGGCTTCGCCAGCAAGGATGCCGCCGTCTCGGCCTGCGATGCGCTGAAGCAGCGCTCCTATGACTGCATGCTGCTGCCGGATCGCGGTTGATCGCCGCCCGGCACTCTGGGCAATCCCGTTCTGGACAATTGTCGGGAATCAGCATCTTCTCCATAAACAAAAGGAGAACGCTCATGCTGCGCCGTCTCGCCGACCAGTTCGAAACCTCATCCGCGGCCTATGCCGCAGCCAACGGCATCGAGCGGGACCCCGACTGGTTTCTGTTGAAGCTGCAGGAGGAGGTGGGCGAACTCACCCAGGCCTGGAACCGCGTCACCGGCCGCGGCCGCCGCAGGGACCGGACGCCGGAAGAACTCGACCGCGATCTCGCTGACGAAACCGCCGATCTGCTCGGCCATATCCTGCTCTTTGCCCGCCGCAACGATATCGATCTTGCCGCCGCCATCGAACGGAAGTGGCGGTTTCAGCCGGCGCTGACGTCGAAGGGCTGATGCAGGACAAGAACATCAAACCCGTCGCAAGAGTTACGCGAAAGTATTCAGCCGCAAAACTTTCTGTGGATACGGCTGGGGTGCGCCTGGTTTCTTTTAAACTTCACGATTTCTTCTATTGCGAAAACACAACCCAATCATAGTTTGGGAAGACTTTCTGGGGACTTATATGAAATTCAAGAATGCTATCGTGCTTACGGCCGCGCTCCTCTCCTCCTGTGCGGCATCCAGTTCCATGCGCACCTCGGAGAACGAACTCATCATCAAGACAGAAGCCGCTCCAGTATGCGGCAATATCGGTGCGATGAAAGTCGCCGAGAAGCAGGCAGCGATCGAGACGATCAAGGCCGGCTACGATCGATACATCATCCTCGGGCAAGCAGGCGCGGACACCACCCGCGTCGTCCAAATGCCTGGATCATACACGACAACGGGCACGGCGACGGTTTACGGGAACACCGGCTACTACAGCGGCAACACCGTTTACAATCCTGGTCCCACTTTCGTCGCAGGCGGCCATAATCAGGATCTGGCGGTCAGGATGTTCAAAGAGGGCGAGCCAGGAAGTGAAAGGGCTCTTTCCGCTCGCGAAAGGCTCGGACCAAAGTGGGCGGTGATCGTTCGCGACGGGATAAACACATGCGCGGGGTAGTCTCGACGCCTGCCACCGTGGATCCCGCTGGTACGCGCCGCGACGACCGGACGCAGTTTAGCCAGGGCCGTCCGTCTTCGGAAAATCCGGCTGCGCCTTCATGACCTTCCCGAAGCTTAGGTCAGCCGACCTTATATCGGTAGAATTTGCTGTCCACCGCCATCAGCGGGAAGGTGCGGGGCAGGGCGCTCTTGGCAATCTCGGTAAAGCCGTTCTTCTCGTAGAAGCGATGCGCGGCGACGAACTTGTCGGTTGTGCCGAGGAAGATATCGGTGAGGCCGGCATCCCTGGCATGGGTCAACAGCCGATCGAGAAGCCGCGCCGCCACGCCATGCTCGTGGCCGCGAACCGCAGCAGAGACGAACATCTTGCGCAACGCCGCCTGGTTTTTGCCGATATCCTTGAGCCCGACCGTGCCGACGATGGCGCCATCCTTGACGGCGACCCAGAACTGCCCTTTGCCGGACTGATAGAAATCCGGGATGACCCTGAGATCCGGCTGCGCATCCGCGGTGATATCGATGCCGAACTCCTCGCGCTGGATCGGCAGGATCACCGAAAGCACGGCATCGGCGTCATCGGCTGTGAAGGTCCTGATTTCGACGTCCGCCATGACAGGTCCTTTTGCCTCAGGTCTGGGTGCCGCCGACCGTCACCTGATCCATGCGCAGATGCGGCTGGCCGACGCCGACCGGAACCCATTGGCCGGCCTTGCCGCAATTGCCGATGCCGGTATCGAGCTTCATGTCGTTGCCGATCATCGACACCCGCTTCATCGCATCCGGACCGTTGCCGATCAGCATCGCGCCCTTGATCGGCGCGCCGACCTTGCCGTTCTCGATCAGATAGGCCTCGGTGCAGCCGAAGACGAACTTGCCGGAGGTGATATCAACCTGGCCGCCGCCGAAGGAGACGGCATAGATGCCCTTCTTCACCGAGGCGATGATCTCCTCGGGCGTCTTGTCGCCGCCGAGCATATAAGTGTTGGTCATGCGCGGCATCGGCACATGGGAATAGCCCTGGCGGCGGCCGTTGCCGGTCGGCGCCATGCCCATCAGCCGGGCATTCTGCCGATCCTGCATATAGCCGACGAGCTTGCCGTTTTCGATCAGCACGTTGTAGGCAGACGGCGTACCCTCGTCATCGATGGTGATCGAGCCGCGGCGATTGTCGATCGTGCCGTCATCGACGACGGTGACGCCGGGAGCGGCGACCATCTGGCCGAGGAGGCCGGCAAAGGCCGAGGTCTTCTTGCGGTTGAAATCGCCTTCCAGCCCGTGACCAACAGCCTCGTGCAGCATCACGCCCGGCCAGCCGGAGCCGAGAACGACGTCCATTGTGCCCGCCGGCGCATCGATCGCCTCGAGATTGACGAGCGCCTGGCGCAACGCCTCGTCGGCGCCGTATTGCCAGCTGCCCTCGGCGATGAAATCGCCGAAGCCGATGCGCCCGCCGTGGCCATAGGAGCCGCTCTCCTGCCGATCGCCTTCGCCGACCATGACCGAAATGTTGATGCGCGTCATCGGCCTGATGTCGCGCACACGATGCCCGTCGGCCCGGAGTATATCGACGACCTGCCAGCTTGCGGCGACCGAGGCCGTCACCTGCCGCACCTTGTCGTTCTTGCCCCTGAGATAGGCGTCGATGTCCTGCAGGACCTTGACCTTCTCCTCGAAGCTCGGCTGGCCGATCGGGTTCTCGTCGCTGTAGAATTTCTTGTTGGTGCCCTGAGGCGCTGCCGCATAGGAGCCGGAATAGCCGCGCGTCACCGCGCCGACGGCATCGGCCGCCCGCTTCAGCGCCGCCACCGAGAGATCGCCGGCATGGGCGTAGCCGACCGCTTCGCCGGCAACGGCGCGCAGGCCGAAACCCTGTTCGGTGTTGAAGCTGCCGCCCTTCAGCCGGCCATTGTCGAAGGTCAGCGCTTCCGCCTGCGCATGTTCGATGAACAGTTCGCCGTCATCGGCGCCGGACAAGGCCTCGGCGACAAGGCCGCGCATCGTCGCTTCGTCGGCATCGAAAAGCGTCAGGAGATCGGTGTTCATGGTATGGCTCCAATGGGCATGCGTTCAGGAGTGCACTTACTCCCTAGATAGGGCTCCATATAACAAGGAGTGAAGCCCTACCGTCGAATATTCTTTGTTGTGCAGGGCGATCTCGGGAGATGGAACGTCCTTCGAAAGAGATGTAAGCGTTTTGTCGTTTCGCGCTGGGTGGCGGCGTGGCTGTTTTGAGATGATCAGTTTGGGGGCCGATTTGTTCGAAATGATGACACGTGGTGCGAGTGGAGTCGTTCTCGCTCTTCTTTTTCCCGTGACGGGACTGGCGGCCGATAACTGGCTTGAGAAGGTCTTTCCCGATCCGGAGGAATGCCTCGCGGTGGACGGAATGATCTATTTCAACTTCGACGAAAAGAAGCTGGTCGTGAGGGGATATCAAAAGGCCCAAGTTCAAAAGCATATCGCGGCCGGGGATGTGATCGTCCGGGAGGAATGCAAGGGCGGGGCCGGGATTGCCTCGCCAGTGATAAACAAGCCGGGCGAGTTCTTCGGAAATCAATATTCCGCATTCGAAATCCCGGCTTCGGGACAGTCGAATGATGGATGTCTAACAGTATCATCCTATAACATCCTGTTATCGAAGCCCGCTGCCGCGCTCAGGGATGAGATCGAAAGGCGCACCGGAAAAAGGCTGGAAATATACTCTCCCACCCGTCCCCGTGATGGCAGCGCAGATGAGATGCCTGGTTATATCGTCGATGCAGGCGATCACTCTGAATATGTTTGTAGCTTTTCCGAATATGATTAGGGTTCTGGGCTTATTGCCGAGCTGAACATGGTCCGTGTGGGCACGGGGGTCTGGCGGCGGCGCGGTTCCGAAAACCTCTGCCCCTCACCTAACCCTCTCCCCGTAAACGGGGCGAGGGGACGTGCCCCGCGAGAGGTGGCGGCAGCCGGATGAGGGGCTGGCCATGGCAGACGGCAGTTGACCTCACGGCAGAGCGTCGAAACCTTCCGCGAAGCCCTTGAGGTCGACGGGGATGCCGATGCCTTCTTCCGGGGTCTGGAAGACGATGAAGGTGGCCTGGGCGCCGCTGCGGAAGGTCTTGAGCAGCTCGTCCTCGAGCACGACCTCGGCATAACAGCCATCGGCGAAGCAGCGGACGAAATAGGCGCGGCCGATATCCTTGCCGTCGACATTGAGCCCAAGGCCGTTCGGCAGCAGCACGCCGAGCGGCGCCAGCACGCGGAGAATCTTCGACTTGCGGTCGGCTGTCTTCAAGACGACGACGGACAGCCCGACTTCCGGGCGATCCTCGGCGATGACGTTCTGCATCAGCGCGCATTGTTCGGTCGAAGCCCCGGCCGGCTTGTCGCAGACGACAGACCACGCGCCATGATTGGACTTTACCGTGCCGGGCGCCGGCGGCTGCGTCTGGCCGGGCATCACCTGTTCGACATTCGGTTTGGCGGCGCTCGGCTGCTGCGGCGCCGGAGCAGGGGTCGGCGCCGTCGCCGAAGCGGGCGGCTTGGCCTGCGACGGGGTGGGCTGCTGCTGTGCGAAAACGGGCGTCGTCGCTGCGGCCGCGATGCTGGCAGTCAGGAGAAGCGACTGCGCGAGGGAACGGAAACCCATGGAAACCTCTGGATATCGAATCATTGCGGCTATTGTTGAAGCTGCCCACCAAAAATGAAAAGCCCCACCCCGTGAAAACCGGGGGACTGCGGCGGAAATTGGACCTTTCGCAAATAATGTGCAGCGTGCGGATTGGCCGGAAAGCCGATTTTTCATATGCTGATGAAAAACTTGGGATGTTTTGCCGTTCTGGCCTGCCTATGCTTTGAGCAAAAATGCCGCATAGACAATTGCTCTGACCTGTTGCGGCGAATGCCAAACTGTGGTTTGAAGCGCTGAAGATGGCAAGGATTCTGCGTTCTATTTTGCAGGTCAAGCGCTCGAGGGAGATAATAAGGTGATGAAGAAGGCTTATGCAGCCCTGACCACGCTGGTCTGTCTGCTTTTTGCTTCCGGCACATATGCCGACCAGCCCATGCCGTGGCAGGCGACGCTGCAGCCGGCGGCAACGCCGATCATGCGGGAAATCCACTGGTTCGAACAATATACCCTGTGGTTTATCGTTCCGATCACGCTTTTCGTTCTGGTCCTGCTCATCGTCGTCTGTTTCAAGTTCCGCGCCAGCGCGAACCCGGTTCCCTCGAAGACGAGCCACAATACGCTGATCGAGATTGCCTGGACCGTGGGGCCGGTCCTGGTGCTTCTTCTGCTCGCCATTCCTTCGTTCAACCTGCTGACCGCGCAGCTGACGCTGCCGGAAAACCCCGATGTGACGATCAAGGCGACCGCCACCCAGTGGCAGTGGAACTACGAATATGAAGGTTCGGGCGAAAGCCCGCTCGCTTTCGATTCTTACCTGCTGAAGGATCAGGACCGCGCGGCCGCCGGCAAGGAAGACAAGTCGATCTATCCCAGACTTCTCGCCGTCGACAACGAACTGGTCCTGCCGGTCAACAAGACGGTCCGCGTTCTCGTGACCTCTGCGCCGACCGACGTCATCCACGCCTTCGCCATGCCTTCCTTCGGCGTCAAGATCGATGCCGTGCCGGGCCGCCTGAACGAGACCTGGTTCAGGGCCGAGCGCGAAGGCCTGTTCTACGGCCAGTGTTCCGAGCTCTGCGGCAAGGACCATGCGTTCATGCCGATCGCCATCCGCGTCGTCTCCGAGGACAAGTACAAGCAGTGGCTGACCGCAGCCGCCAGCGACCTGCCCGGCGCCTACAAGACACTCATGGCCGCAACCGATGGTCCCGCAAAGACCCTCGACGTCGCCGAAGCACAGTAATTAAGGGGATCGGGACAATGGCTGGACCTTCCGCTCACGACGATCATTCTCATGATCACGCCCATCATGACCACGCGCATGACGATCACCACGATCACGGGCACAAGCCGAGCTTTGCCAATCGCTGGCTGTTCTCGACCAACCACAAGGACATCGGCACGCTCTACCTGATCTTCGCGATCATTGCCGGCATCATCGGCGGCGCGCTGTCCGTCGCTATGCGCATGGAGCTGCAGGAACCGGGCATCCAGATCTTCCACGGCCTGGCCTCGATGGTCTACGGCTATGAAGGCGATGCCGCGATCGACGGCGCCAAGCAGATGTTCAACATGTTCACGACAGCGCACGCGCTGATCATGATCTTCTTCATGGTCATGCCGGCGATGATCGGCGGTTTCGCCAACTGGATGGTGCCGATCATGATCGGCGCCCCCGACATGGCCTTCCCGCGCCTCAACAACATTTCCTTCTGGCTGATCGTTCCCGCCTTCGCGCTGCTGCTGCTGTCGATGTTCGTCGAAGGCCCGGCAGGCGCTTATGGCACGGGCGGCGGCTGGACGATGTATCCGCCGCTGGCCACAACCGGCACGCCGGGACCGGCGGTCGATCTTGCGATCTTTGCGCTGCACATTGCCGGCGCCTCGTCGATCCTCGGTGCGATCAACTTCATCACCACGATCCTCAACATGCGCGCTCCCGGCATGACGCTGCACAAGATGCCGCTGTTTGCCTGGTCCGTGCTGATCACCGCCTTCCTGCTGCTGCTGTCGCTGCCGGTTCTGGCAGGCGGCATCACCATGCTGCTCACCGACCGTAACTTCGGCACCTCCTTCTTCTCTCCGGAAGGCGGCGGCGATCCGATCCTTTACCAGCACCTGTTCTGGTTCTTCGGTCACCCCGAGGTCTACATCCTCATCCTGCCGGGCTTCGGCATGGTCAGCCACATCATCTCGACCTTCTCGAAGAAGCCGATCTTCGGCTACCTCGGTATGGCCTACGCCATGGTTGCGATCGGCGCCGTCGGCTTCGTCGTTTGGGCCCACCACATGTACACGGTCGGCCTGTCGCTCGACGCGCAGCGCTACTTCGTCTTCGCGACGATGGTCATCGCCGTTCCGACGGGCGTGAAGATCTTCTCCTGGATCGCGACGATGTGGGGCGGCTCGATCTCGTTCCGCACGCCGATGCTCTGGGCGATCGGCTTCATCTTCCTGTTCACGGTCGGCGGCGTCACCGGCGTCCAGCTTGCCAATGCCGGTCTCGACCGCTCGCTGCATGACACCTATTACGTCGTGGCCCACTTCCACTACGTTCTGTCGCTCGGCGCCGTCTTCGCGATCTTCGCCGGCTGGTACTACTGGTTCCCGAAGATGACCGGCTACATGTACAACGAGTTGGTCGGCAAGCYGCATTTCTGGATCATGTTCATCGGCGTCAACCTGGTGTTCTTCCCGCAGCACTTCCTCGGCCTCGCCGGCATGCCGCGCCGCTACATCGATTATCCGGATGCCTTTGCCGGCTGGAACTATGTTTCCTCGATCGGCTCCTACATCTCGGCTTTCGGCGTGCTGATCTTCCTTTACGGCGTCTTCGAAGCCTTCGCCAGGAAGCGTGTCGCCGGCGACAATCCGTGGGGTGAGGGTGCAACGACGCTCGAATGGCAGCTGCCTTCGCCGCCGCCCTATCACCAGTGGGAACAGCTTCCGCGCATCAAGTAATTTGCGCGGACATCAGGACGCCGCATTCGATACGGCGTCCTGATGGTAAGACATTCAGGACGGAATGATGACGGTCATCGACAATCACGAGGTGCTTGCAAAGGACGGCGAATTGTCGGAAGCGAGTGCGCGCGATTATTTCGAATTGTTGAAGCCACGGGTGATGTCGCTCGTGGTCTTCACTGCCTTTGCCGGTCTCGTGCTGGCGCCGGGCCACATCCATCCCGTCCTCGGCCTGATCGCCATTCTCTGTATCGCCGTCGGCGCCGGCGCCTCCGGCGCGCTGAACATGTGGTATGACGCCGATATCGACGCCATCATGAGCCGCACCGCCAACCGTCCGATCCCGGCCGGCCGTATCGCGCCTTCCGAGGCGCTCGCCTTCGGCCTGGTGCTGTCAGGCTTCTCGGTGGTGATTCTCGGCCTTGCGGTCAACTGGCTCTCGGCCGGCATCCTCGCCTTCACCATCTTCTTCTACGCCGTCGTCTACACCATGTGGCTGAAGCGCTCGACGCCGCAGAACATCGTCATCGGCGGTGCCGCCGGCGCCTTCCCGCCGATGATCGGCTGGGCCTGCGTGACCAACAGCGTGACGATCGAGAGCACCGTTCTCTTCCTCATCATCTTCCTGTGGACGCCGGCGCATTTCTGGGCGCTTGCCCTCTTCAAGATGCGCGATTACGAGGCCGTCGGCGTGCCGATRCTGCCGAACGTCGCCGGTGAGCGGGTGACCAAGCATCAGATCGTCGCCTATGCGGTGCTGACAGCCGTCTGTGCTGTCTTGCCGTCCTTCCTCGGTTTCGCGAGCTTCGGTTATGGCCTCGTTGCCGCCGCCCTCGGCGCCATCTTCATATACTGTTCCATCGCCGTCTGGCGCATGCCCGACGGCGATCTGAAGATGATCCCGGCGAAGAAGCTTTTCGGCTTCTCGATCTTCTATCTCTTCGCCGTGTTCTCCGCCCTGATGATCGACCGGCTGGCCTCGGCGCTGGTCTCGCATGCGGGAGGTTGGTTCTGATGGAATTGGTCAAGCTCACGGAAAAGCAGCTCAAGTCGCGCCGCAACCGCAACGTCGCTCTCGGGCTGGTGCTTGCCGGCCTCGTCGTTCTCTTCTACGTGATGGCAATCGTGAAGATCGGCGGGGGAGCGGCCGGATGAGCGATAACCCCGCCGCACCGAAGAAGCAGGTCCGCAACAACGGCGCCGTCGTGATGATGTGCCTGAGCTTCGTCTTCGGCATGGGCGCGATGAGCTATGCCGCCGTGCCGCTCTACCGCATCTTCTGCCAGGTGACCGGCTATAACGGCACGACCCAGCGCGTCGACCAGGTGTCGAGCGTCGTGCTCGACCGCACGATGCGCGTCACCTTCGACGCCAATGTCGCGCCCGGCCTGCAATGGGAATTCAAGCCGGTCCAGCGCGAGGTCAATCCGAAGATCGGCGAAACGATCCAGGTCAATTTCACCGCCGAGAATCGTTCGAACGAGACCCAGCGCGGCCAGGCGGTTTTCAACGTCACGCCTGGCGAAGCGGGCGTCTATTTCAACAAGGTGCAATGTTTCTGCTTTACGGAAACGGACCTGAAGCCGGGCGAAAAGCTCGACATGCCTGTCGTGTTCTACATCGATCCTGAAATCGTCAAGGCCGTGGAATCCAAGGATATCCATACGGTTACGCTGTCATATACGTTCTACCCGAAAGAGGGTCCGAAGCCGGTGGCTTCGAATGAGGGTGGAGCGGAGAAGATTGAAAAGAAACTTTGATCAAGGCTCGTTTCCGGCTATGCCGGGAGCGGAGTGAAGGAAGACATCCGGGGATAGCTACATGGCCGATGCTCACCAGAAGAATCACGACTATCACATCATCGATCCGAGCCCGTGGCCGATTATCGCTTCGCTCGGCGCCTTCATCATGGCGATCGGCGGCGTCTGCTACATGCGCTACCTGAACGGCGGTTCGTTCAAGGTTGCCGGTGCGGAGCTCGCCAATCCCTGGCTCTTTTATATCGGCTTCGCGCTGGTTCTCTACGTGATGTACGGCTGGTGGGCCGATACGGTGAAGGAAGCCCATGAGGGCGCCCACACCCGCGTCGTCTCGCTGCACCTGCGCTACGGCATGATCATGTTCATCGCTTCGGAAGTGATGTTCTTCGTCGCCTGGTTCTGGGCCTATTTCGACGCCAGCCTCTATCCGAACGAAGCGATCCAGGCCTCGCGGCTGCTGTATACCGGCGGCACCTGGCCGCCGAAGGGCATCGAGGTCCTCGATCCCTGGCACCTGCCGATCTACAACACCGTCATCCTGCTTTTGTCGGGCACGACGGTCACCTGGGCGCACCATGCGCTGCTGCACAACGACCGCAAGGGCCTGATCCAGGGCCTGACGCTGACGGTGCTGCTCGGCGTGTTGTTCTCCAGCGTCCAGGCCTATGAATATGCCCACGCGCCCTTCGCMTTCAAGAATTCGATCTACGGCGCGACCTTCTTCATGGCGACCGGCTTCCACGGTTTCCACGTCCTCGTCGGCACGATTTTCCTGGGTGTCTGCCTGATCCGGGCGCTGCGCGGCGACTTCACCCCGAAGCAGCATTTCGGCTTCGAGGCCGCCGCCTGGTACTGGCATTTCGTCGACGTCGTCTGGCTGTTCCTGTTCTTCTGCATCTACGTCTGGGGCGGCTGGGGCGCACCCGTCGCAGCCGGCTGATCGGAACGATAGTCAAGCAAAAGGCGGGCCTCGTGCCCGCCTTTTTTGTTGGTGGGATCCGCGATAGCTCGCGCCTTTCCGGAGACGCGGGACGTGCCATGCGAGAGCGGGCGAGGAACGGAGAGGCTGCGGCATGTGTCCTCTTCTCCCCAGCGGGGGTCCGAAGGACGGGTTGAGACCGGTGGCTCAACCCAGGCAAAGGTGGCCCGAAGGGTCGGATGAGGGGGCCACACGGCACGCCCTCTCATCTTAACTATCCCGCCGTGCCGACGCGAGCGCGGTCGAATCCCGCATGAATATTGTTGGAAAGACCGGCTTCGCCGGCCCCCTCATCCGCCCTACGGCAGCTTCTCCCCGCTGGGGAGAAGAGGGAATCGAGAGGTTGCAGCATATTCCCTTCGCCCCGTTTACGGGAGTCCGAAGGACGGTGCCGGCAGCCGGATGAGGGCTGCCAGCGGCAATCTCTTCGGCCGAGGTAAAGGCTCCGTGCCCGCTTTTCATCGCCTCAGCGCGCCCCGGCGATCCGTTCGAAAGCCGAAGGCTCGGGAATACCGAGATCCAGCTGATGGCGGATCGCTTCGGCGCACTCGAGCGGTGTCAACACTGAGGTATCGACCTCCATATCGTAGATGCCGGGCCGATGCACCGCGTCCTGCCAGCGTTGCACCGGTTCCGGAACRGGCACGTCCTCCGTGGCGCTGAGATAAAGCGTCTCGCGCCCTTCCTGGGCAATCTCGCGCCGCTGCATGATCGTCTCGATCGGACAGCGCACGCCGACGAACAGCACGGGAAAGTCTTCCAGTCGCCGGGCGCAATCGCCGAGGATGCCGAGCGGCTGCGAATAGCTGTCATGGTGGCCGAGATCGGCGATGACATTGAGCCCCAGGCTGGCATGGATGGCGATCGATTCGTAGAGTGCTGCATAAAAGAACGGCACCAGTTCCTCCAGGTCCGGCCGCTCGCCGCCCGGCCGCAGTCCGATGCCCGGCAGGTAGCGCTTCGGTGTCATGGCATTGTAGCTGTCGACGCCGAGGTTGATCCACGGCCCCTCGAAGTGTTCCTGTACCGCGCGCGCGATGCTTGATTTGCCGCTCCGCGGCGCGCCGTTCAGGATAATGATCTGCACGGAATGGCTATCATCGGTCATCAGTCTTCTTCTTCTGTTTGGCGCGAATCACTACAGCGCCGCGCGACTTTTCAGACGCGGCAAGGACGCTGTAACACTTTGAATTGCTGATAGTTCCTCACATCGATTCCGATGTGAGGAACTATCAGCGAGACGAAATCACGCAGGCATTTCCCTTCGTCCTGCGAATACTTTATGGGAGAGTTAAGGCAGCATCGAAAAAGCCGCGGCCGCCAGGATCGCTATAAGGAATGCCATGAACGAGGACAGCGCCCATTTTCCCCCCGTCGATCCGGTGAAAACTGGCATCAAGGGCTGCTGCCCGCGCTGCGGCCAGGGCAAGCTGTTCGACGGCCTGCTCGGCGTAAAGCCGCGCTGCGCCGCCTGCGGCCTTGATTATTCCTTTGCCGATTCCGGTGATGGCCCGGCCGTCTTCGTCATCCTCATCGTCGGCTTCATCGTCATCGGCATGGTGCTGTGGCTGCAGGTGAATTACGGGCCACCGATCTGGGTGCATATCCTGCTCTTCGCTCCGCTGACGATTATCCTGTCGCTGCTGACGCTGCGCTGGTTCAAGGGCATCCTGATCGCCATGCAATACCGTCATAATGCCCGCGAAGGACGCCTGAGTGACTGAGATAGTGCATGTAACGTCGCGCCGCCGGCTGCCTGTCTTGACCGGTATCCTGGTGCTGATCGCCCTTGCCATCCTGATTTCGCTCGGCACCTGGCAGGTGGAGCGCCTTCACTGGAAGGAAGGCCTGCTCGCCGATATCGCCGCGCGGCAGGCAGCAAGCCCCGTGCCGCTTGCCGACATCGAAGCGATGGCGGCGACAGGTGGCGACATCGAATACCGCAAGGTCACCGCCACCGGCCGCTACATCAACAACAAGGAGCGGCACTTCTTCGCCACCTGGCGCGGCCAGACCGGCTATTACATCTATACCCCGCTGGAGCTTGCCGACGGGCGCACGCTCTTCGTCAATCGCGGCTTCGTTCCCTTTGACAACAAGGAGCCGGAAATGCGCATGCAGGGCCAGTTGACGGATCAGCAGACCGTCACCGGCCTGGCGCGCGAAAAGCTTCCCGGCAAGCCCTCCTGGGTGGTGCCCGACAACGACGTCGCCAAGAACATCTTCTACTGGAAGGATCTCGACGTCATGGCCTCCAGCGTCGGGCTGGAGAAAGCGAGCGTCATTCCCTTTTTCGTCGATGCCGATTCCACCCCCAATCCGGCCGGCCTGCCGATCGGCGGCGTCACACAGGTGGATCTGCCGAACGATCATCTGCAATATGCTTTCACCTGGTACGGGCTGGCCGCCGTACTGGTCGTCGTGGTGGCGATCTCCTGGTTTCGCAAGGGCGCCAAGACACCTCCGCAATAGTATCACTTCAATTCTCGACCATATTGGGCTAGAGGTCGCTAAATCTCTCAACCCGGAACAGACATGAATATTGCGGCCAAACCTCCTTTGACGATCAGGCTCTGCGGCCCGCRCGGCTTCTGCGCCGGCGTCGACCGCGCCATCCAGATCGTCGTGCTGGCGCTGAAATCCTATGGTGCGCCGGTCTATGTGCGCCATGAGATCGTCCACAATCGTTATGTCGTCGAGGGGCTGGAGGCCAAGGGCGCAGTCTTCGTCGAGGAACTGGACGAAATCCCCGCCGAACATCGCGCCCAGCCGGTGGTCTTCTCCGCCCATGGCGTGCCGAAATCCGTGCCGGAGGATGCGGCAAGCCGCAACCTCTTCTATCTCGATGCCACCTGCCCGCTGGTCTCCAAGGTCCACAAGCAGGCGATGCGCCACAATCGCCTCGGCCGCCACGTCGTCCTCATCGGTCATGCCGGCCACCCCGAGGTGATCGGCACGATGGGTCAGCTGCCGGAGGGGTCCGTTTCGCTGATCGAGACGATCGAGGATGCCGACGCCTATGTCCCCGTTGATCCCGATAATCTCGGCTATGTCACCCAGACGACGCTGTCGGTCGACGACACCGCCGGCGTCATCACCCGCCTGCACGAACGCTTCCCGAACCTGACGGCGCCGGCAGCGGACTCGATCTGTTATGCGACGACCAACCGCCAGGAAGTGGTGAAGCAGGCAGCCCCAGGCTGCGATCTCTTCATCATCGTCGGCGCACCGAATTCGTCCAACTCCAAGCGCCTCGTCGAAGTGGCGCTCAGGGCAGGGGCGAAGAAATCGATCCTCGTGCAACGCGCCGCCGAGCTCGACTGGGGCGAGATCGGCGCGATTTCGACGCTTGGCCTCTCCGCTGGCGCATCGGCACCCGAAGTCATCGTCAACGAGATCATCGAGGCTTTCCGCGCCCGCTTCGACGCCCGCGTCGAACTGGCCGAAACGGTGCAGGAAACCGAAAACTTCCTCGTCAACCGCGAACTGCGCAGTATCGAGCTGACGGCCGCCGACATGGCCTTCGTCAACGGCTAGATCGGCCTTCGGCCTGGCGTCCACTCCGGCAAATCCAACATCAACAAGGCATGAAGGGCGAGACCTCACTTGGCAGTCTATACCGATATCGCCGAAGACGATCTGAAATGGTTCCTGACGGAATATGACGCAGGCACGCTGCTTTCCTACAAGGGGATCGCTGAAGGCGTCGAAAACTCCAATTTCCTGCTTCATACCTCCAAGGACCCGCTGATCCTGACGCTCTATGAAAAGCGTGTGGAAAAGAGCGACCTGCCTTTCTTCCTCGGCCTGATGCAGCATCTTTCTGCTCGCGGCCTGTCCTGCCCGCTGCCGCTGCCGCGCCGGGACGGCGCGCTGCTCGGCTCGCTGTCCGGCCGCCCAGCGGCGCTGATCTCCTTCCTCGAAGGCATGTGGCTGAGAAAGCCGGAGGCCAAGCACTGCCGCGAAGTGGGCAGGGCGCTGGCCGAGATGCATGTGGCCGGCGATGGTTTCGAGTTGAAGCGGGCGAATGCGCTGTCGATCGACGGCTGGCGGGGGCTATGGGAAAAGTCCGAAGCGCGCGCCGGCGAGGTCGAGCCCGGCCTGCAGACCGAGATCCGCAACGAACTCGATTTCCTCTCCGCCTCCTGGCCGAGTGGCCTGCCGGCCGGCGTCATCCACGCCGACCTCTTCCCCGACAACGTCTTCTTCCTCGGCGACCAGCTCTCCGGCCTGATCGATTTCTATTTCGCCTGCAACGATCTGCTCGCCTATGACGTCTCGATCTGCCTGAATGCCTGGTGCTTCGAGAAGGACGGCGCCTATAACATCACCAAGGGCACGGCGATGCTCGAGGGTTACCAGAGCGTCCGGCCGCTGAGCGATGCCGAAATCGCAGCTTTGCCGGTGCTGTCGCGCGGGTCGGCGCTGCGCTTCTTCCTGACCCGGCTCTATGACTGGCTGACGACGCCTGAGGGCGCCATGGTCACCAAGAAGGACCCGCTCGAATATCTCCGCAAGCTGCGGTTCCACCGCCAGATCAAATCGCCCGCCGAATATGGATTGAGCCTATGAAACACGTCGATATCTTCACCGACGGCGCATGCTCCGGCAATCCCGGCCCCGGCGGCTGGGGCGCGGTGCTGCGTTATGGCGATGTCGAAAAGGAGCTTTGCGGCGGCGAGGCGGATACGACCAACAATCGCATGGAGCTGCTGGCGGCAATCTCGGCGCTGTCGGCCTTGAAGAGCCCTTGCGAGGTCGATCTCTATACCGACAGCGCCTATGTCAAGGACGGCATTTCCAAGTGGATTTTCGGCTGGAAGAAAAACGGCTGGAAGACCGCCGACAAGAAGCCGGTGAAGAATGCCGAACTCTGGCAGGCGCTGGAGGCGGCCCGCGACCGCCACAAGGTGACGCTGCACTGGGTCAAGGGCCATGCCGGCCACCCGGAAAACGAACGCGCCGACGAACTCGCCCGCCGGGGCATGGAGCCGTTCAAGAAGGGCAAGGCGGTTTCGTTTTGAGTAAGGTTCCGAGAAGTATTGTAGCAAACGGCTGAGGCCGTGCTTCCCGGCCAGAGCCGGAGGGGCCTGGCCAACGTCTTTTCAATAGTTGCCACAGAGAACTTCAAACTCATTGCACAGGAAAGCAAACATGTCGCCAGAGCCAGTCGTATCGATCATCATGGGTAGCCGATCAGATTGGCCAACGATGAAACTGGCGACAAAAGCGCTTATCGCGTTCGACATCCCTTACGAAGCAAAGATTGTTTCCGCACATCGAACTCCTGAGCGCCTTTACGAATATGCGAAGGCGGTCGCAGGCCGGGGTATCAAGGTCATTATAGCGGGAACGGCATATGCCGCACATCTGCCCGGCATGACTGCTTCGCTCACTGATATCCCCGTGATCGGCGTCCCGATCGAATCGAAGTCGTTAAAAGGATTGGATTCACTTCTTTCGATTGTACAGATGCCTGCCGGAATCCCAGTCGGTACGTGTGCAATCGGCGAGGCCGGAGCAAAAAACGCGGGTATATACGCTGCCAAGATACTGGCCTTGAGTGACCCAGCGCTTTTTCAAAAGCTAACTGCAGCAAGGCAAGAACTGGCGAATAATGTCCCCGAAAACGTTGAGTAGCGGCTTATCCTGCGGATGACGGCCGATGTTCTAATCGTGGGCAATTGGGCCTCAGCTCCTCAAGCCGCCTGCTGCTGCGGCGCCGTTGCGGCGCCCTGGATCAGCCGGTGCAGATATTCGAGCTTGGCCACGACAGGCGAGGACAGCACGAAGGGGTAGGAGTCCGGCTGTCCCATGCTGCGCTGGATGGCGTTGATCGCCAGGCTGAGCGGCACCCAGGCGCTGACCAGCTGTTCGGCGCTTCTTGCCCTGTAGGGGATGAAATCCACCTCGCCTGATATTTCCTCATGGCCGCTCGGATCGATGGCGATGCCGAAGGCGCGCGCAGTTTCGAGCGTATCGACGATATGGAGGTAATGCGCGAAGCATTCGGCGAAATCCTCCCAGGGGTGCGACGCCGCATAGGCGCTGATGAAATTGTCCTGCCATCCCAGGGGCGCGCCGCCGGCATAATGGTTCTGGAGGGCTGTCGCATAATCCTGCCGTTCGTCGCCGAAGACCGTGCGGAAATCGGTAAGGCCGCCCCGATCGCGCACCAGCTTGTTCCAGATGAAATGGCCGGCCTCGTGGCGGAAATGGCCAAGCAGGGTGCGATAGGGTTCGTTCATCGAGCTGCGCGCCTGTTCGCGCGTCGCATCGTCGGCCTCAGCGGCGCGGATGGTGATCAGGCCTTCCTCATGGCCGGTCATGGCCGGCACGATATAGCCGTTGCTCTCGATCGAATCCTCGAGGAAATCGAAGACCAGGCCACCTTGCGGATCTTGCGCCCGATCCGGATGCGGCAGCTTCCAGCGCAGCAGCGAATAAAACAGATGGCGCTGCGCCTGGCTGATGCGCCGCCAGCGATCGATGCCGTCCTGGGTGTCGGTGTTCGGAACCAGCCGGTTATGGCGGCAGGCAACGCAGAATTCACTCTCGCCGTCGCCGTCCACCAGCCAGTTGCAGATGTCGAGGCCGGCATTGGCGCAGAAGCGGACGTCGCGATCGGGATCGGAAACGAGCTGCCAGAGCGTCTCGTCGCGCGGCTCCAGCGCATGCATCGCGAGGTCGCCTGGCAGGAAGCCGAGGCGATGGTTGCAACGCACGCATCGACGATTGTCGAAGTGGACGACCTGATCGCAATTGTCGCAGGCAAAAAGCTTCATCTTGTCAATCTCTGCAAAGCATGAGGGTGGGGGATCAAAAATGCCTGCCGCGCGAGGGGCGCAGCAGGCATGGTGATAAAGGATGAGCGTCTACTGCGCATTCCTCAACTCGGAATCACAGCGTCTTTGCGTGTGTGAAGAGACGCTGTCGCTCAGAGCCGGTCGACGGCGCCCTTGAGCTTGTCCTTGACCTTGCCGGTTGCGACTTGTCCCTTGCCCTTGGCTTCCTGGACGGCGCCCTTGGCCTGCATCTCGCGATCGTCCGTCGCCTTGCCGACGGCCTGCTTGGTCTTGCCGGCAATTTCATTTGCCTTACCGGAAATCTTGTCGCTGGTGCTACCCATCTTGTGATGTCTCCTTGGTCGGCATGGGCCTATTGTCCATGCTTGCCGAAATGAAACGTCACTCTTGGCTATTCGTTCCCGCTGCCGTCAGGTCAGCGACCGTCAGGCCAGCCTCTCAAGCATGGCCGGCTTCGGCCGACAGCATGGCAGCTGTCACGCCCATGCCGGCGAGCGCCCGCTCGTATTTGTCGTCGAGGCTGCGGTCGAAGATCAATTCCTCGTTGGCCGGGCAGGTGAGCCAGCCATTGTTGACGACCTCGTTTTCGAGCTGGCCGGCCGCCCAGGAGGAATAGCCGAGCAGCATCGTTGCCCGCGTCGGCCCGTCGCCCTTGGAGATGGCGCGGACGATGTCGAGCGTCGCCGTCAGGCAGATATCGTCGCTGACGGGGATCGAGGAGTCGCTGGCATAATCGTCCGAATGCAGCACGAAGCCGCGGCCGCTTTCCACCGGGCCGCCGGTCTGGATCGGGAATTCGCGCGCCCGCTTCGGCAGCACGATCGAATCTTCCTGATTGATCATGTCGAGATGCAGCAGCACATCGGTGAAGGTAAGGCTCTGCGGACGGTTGATGACAAAGCCCATGGCGCCGGCATCCGAATGCGCGCAGATGTAGATGACAGTGCGCGCAAAATTGCGGTCTTCCATGCCCGGCATGGCGATGAGGAACTGGCCATCGAAGAAGCCACGTTCCCGTCTGTTCTTCAGCGTTGATAAGGACATCGTTCCTCCTGCTGCCAGACCGCACCAAGGCCTCGACAAGAGAAACATGGGCCAATGTCACACATCAATCAACTGAAAATGAAGATTTAAATCGCCGCGACTTCTGGCGGCCAAACAGCAGTTTCGGTAAACCTTTGTTCCATGATGATTATTTCCTTGGCCCCGCGCCGGTTTTTAATTGCGGCCGTCTCAATGGCCGCAGCCCTTGTGCCGTTTTCTACCATTCATGCGGAAATGAGCGCCTGGGCGGACGACGGCGGCGGCCGCATGCGCCTCGTGGCGCTCGCGCCCGATGCCGCCGGCAAAATCCGCGCCGCCCTTCAGATCGAGCCGAAACCCGGCTGGATCACCTATTGGAAGGAGCCCGGCAACAGCGGCATTCCGCCCCAGATCACCATCACCCCCGAGAGCGGGGTCAGCCTCGATGCCATCGCCTATCCCGTTCCGAAACATTTTTTCAAGGGCGGGATCGAGGATATCGCCTATGACGCGCCGGTGACGCTGCCGCTGTCGCTGACGGCGGCCGGCAAAGGCCCGGTTGCGATCGACGCTTCCGCCTTCATCGGCATCTGCAAGGATATCTGCATTCCCTTCCAGGCGAATTTTCAGCTGAAGCTTGGCACCGCCATGCAGTCGCATCCTGAGGAGGAGGCGATCCTCCAGGCGGCCGATGCGAGCCTGCCGAAGCCGCCATCGGTGGATTTCGGCGTGACGGCGCATGCGATGTCGCCTGACAGGAAGACCTTGTCGCTGACGCTGGCTCTGCCGGGCGGGGGGGCGGGCGAGGGCAAGGCCGCGCCCGATATCATCGTCACCGGTCCGAGCGGCTATGCCTTCACCAAGCAGATCGGCGGCAAACGAGACGGCGCCGCCTTCAAGGTCGATGTACCAATCGGCAAGCTGCCGAAGGATTACGACATATCGGGCAAGCAATGGAGCGTGCTGGTCATCGACGGCGGGAAGGCGATGGAGACGACGCTTGCCTTCGAATGACCGGCCTTGCCTTTCAATGGCCGGCCTTGCCTTTCAATGATGGGCTCCTATAGTCGCCTCCGATCCCGTGCGGCGCCCGCCGCCGCCAAGCAGAACCGCCAAATCCAGAACTCAAGGAGAAGACCATGACCATCGCGATCGGCGACAAGCTTCCTGCCGCCACCTTCAAGGAAAAGACGGCTGACGGCCCGGTCGAAATCACCACCGATCAGCTCTTCGCCGGCAAGCGCGTCGTGCTCTTTGCCGTGCCGGGTGCGTTTACGCCGACCTGCTCGCTGAACCACCTGCCGGGTTATCTCGAAAACCGCGACACCATCCTTGGCAAGGGCGTCGACGACATCGCCGTCGTCGCCGTCAACGACTGGCACGTCATGGGCGCCTGGGCGCAATCGTCAGGCGGCATGGGCAAGATCCACTTCCTCGCCGATTGGGATGCCGGCTTCACCAAGGCCGTCGGCCTCGACGCCGACCTCTCCGCCGGCGGCCTCGGCCTCCGCTCCAAGCGTTACTCGATGCTGGTGGAAGACGGCGTCGTCAAGGCCCTCAACGTCGAGGAAAGCCCCGGCCAGGCCACCGTCTCGGGTGCTGCCGCGATGCTGGAACAGCTCTGAGCGTTAGAGAAAGTCTGCCCCTCACCCTAACCGTCTCCCCGTTCTGACGGGGAGAGGGGACGTGCCCTGCGAGAGCGAGGTGGGAACGGATATGCCGGATGAGGGGCACGCGCCGACGGTCTTTACGCTTGCTAGAGCTCGAGCGGTCGCAGGTCGTGCGTCGGTACCCGCGGTCTCGATCAACCGGCCGCCATCTCCATCGTGTCACGCCATGTGAAATGCGAAGTGCGCTTCGAGATCAGCCACCGATCACCCTGGCGCACATATTCGTCATTGTAATAAACGCCGTTGGTATTCCTCATCTTTTTGCCATCGACTCTATTCACGAGGACAACGAGGCAGTAATGCACTGCCGTCGCGCGGTCTCCGTCAATTTCGGCGGTGTGCTGTCCATTGATATGGTAGGCCGTCTCGAAATTGGCCATGAAGCCGGTAAAGGTCTCCTGAATCTCCTTGCGACCCTTGAGCGACGCAAAAAGCTGTCCTTCGAAGTAGGTGTCGACGACGGCGTCTTCGGCAAACAGCAGGGACTGAGTGGCCAAATCCTTCTGGTCGGCGAGATTGGCGAAAGTGTCGACGAGTGCTTTGAGGGCGACCTTGTCTTCGAGTGTCTGGATGCGGTGTTCCAGAGTGTTGTCTTGCATGGAAATCTCCCTGAGTTGGAACGGATTGGCGGATCGCGCTTCAGGCGACGTCGACCGACTCTTCGGCGACTGGGACGATGGCGGAGGCGGGACGGCGCTGCCGTACGATCAGGGCAAGGACGAGAACAAGCGCCAGCGCCATCATCGCGGCCGAGCCCGTCAACGCCATCGTCACGCGATGGGCAAGAAGTTGGATGCCTTCCAGGCCGCTCGTGCCGAAAGCCGTAACGGCTACCAGGATCGCAAGACCAACGGAATTGCCGAGCTGGTGGGCGACGTTGACCACACCTGAGGCGGCGCCGGCATCGGCCCCGGAGACGCCTGATATGCCCGAGGCTGTCAGGGGGCTGAGGACGAAACCCTGGCCCCAGCCGATCATGACCATCGGCAAGGCGATGTCACTCAGATAGTCCGCATCGGCGGAGACACGGCTGAGCCAGGTCATTCCGATAAGGGTCAGGACAAAACCCGTGGCAAGAAGGCGGGCGTTGCCGAACCGCTTCGTCAGCTGCGGTACGGCCATTGCCGATGCAAAGTTCACGAGTGTCGCGGGCAGGAAAGCCAATCCGGTGGCGGCGGCGCTGTATCCAAGAACACTCTGCAAGAACTGCGTCGTGAAGAAAAAGAAGCCGATCATTCCGCCGAGGAAGAGCATTCGCGCAGAATAGGCGCCGACGCGTTCGCGACTGGCGAAGAGACGCAAGGGCATGATCGGTTGCCGGGCACGCCGTTCGATGGCAACAAAGACCATCAGTAGCAATAGGGAGGCCGCGATGAGGGCGCTGGTCAGGCTATCATGCCAGCCATGGCTTGCCGAACGGATCAGGCTATAGACAAGCGCCACCATGCCGATCGTCGAGGTCAGGCCTCCGGCAATATCGAGCCGCCCTGACTGCCGTCCCGTCTCGGGAACGAAGCGGATCGCGGCGAGGATCATGCCGAGGCCAATCGGCAGATTGATGAAGAAGCCCACACGCCATGACAGCCACTCGGCCAATACGCCGCCGAGCACGAGGCCGACGCTGGCCGCAATGCCGGCGACGGCGCTGTAATAGGAAACCGCGCGGGTGCGCTCGGTCCCTTCGGCGAAGGTCGTCTGCAGTAAGGCCAGTGTGGCCGGCGCCAGAATAGCGCCGCCAATCCCCTGAGCGGCCCGCGCGCCGATCATCCAGGCCGGCGTCTCGGCAAGACCGATGGCGAGGGAAGATGCGGTGAAGAGAGCAAGGCCGATGGTGAGCATGCGCTTGCGGCCGAGAATGTCGCCCGCTCTTGCACCCAGGAGCAGGAAGCCCCCGAAGGTGAGGGTATAGGCGCTCTGCACCCAGGCCAGCTCAGGGTCAGAAAAGCCAAGTTCACGATGAATGCTCGGCAGCCCCGTCAACACGATCGAGGTGTCGAGCACGAGCATCACGTAGCTGGTGAGGATGATGGCCAGGATCGCGGTCTTGTTGACCGCGTGCGATAAGGGTTTTGCCGCTCGGCTGGAGGGCCGGCTGGCCTGTGGGGGTGATCTCATGGCGCTCTCCGGAACCGTCATTGCGGCGATTGCCGCGGATGTCCCGAGAGATAGCACCCGGCTATTCTGCCGATTAGATTGCTATTCCTGCATGCGCTTTTGAAGAATTCTCATCAATGATCGGAACGTGATGTTCGGTATCGCAGCGCGTCGACCAGCACGCTGAAGGCCGGAGACATCTGGCGGCGGCTCGGATAGTAGAGGAAGTAACCATCGAACAGCGGGTTCCAGTCGTCGAGAACGGTGACAAGCCGCCCGCTCTCGATTTCATCTCGTGCATGATCCTCGAACAGGTAGGCAAGTCCGACGCCCCCGAGCGCCGCTCTCATCACCATCTGCGTGTTGTTGAAAGCCAACGGGCCATCAACACGGACACGAACCTCCCGACCGTCCTTTTCGAACTCCCAAACCAGATAGCCTCCATAGGTCGGCAGTCTGAGATTGATGCAGGCATGGGCAGTCAGGTCCTGCGGCGTCGACGGTTTTGGGTGGCGCGCGAAATAGTCTGGCGAACMAACGACCACCATCCTCATCTCAGGTCCGATCCGCACGGCGATCATATCGGCATTGAGCTGCTCGCCGAGCCGAATTCCCGCATCGTAGCGCTCCGCGACAATATCGGTGAGTGCCCCGTCCACCGTGATTTCAAACTTGATATCCGGATATTCCGGAAGAAGTCGCTCTATCGCCGGCCAGAGGATCGATGTCGTCGGATGCTCGCCGGCGGTGATCCGAACCGTGCCTGCGGGTTTGTCGCGCAGTTCTGTGAGAGCTGCCAGTGCGGTATCGATGCCGTCGAAGTGCGGCTCGATCGAGTGCAGCAACCGCTCCCCGGCATCGGTCACGGAGACGCGCCGGGTCGTTCTTGTCAGCAACCGAACGCCGAGCCGCTCCTCGAGCAGCCGCATCGAATGGCTGAGCGCCGAAGGCGAGACGCCAAGCTTTGCTGCCGCTCTCGTGAAGCTCTGTTCTCTGGCGACCGCCAGGAAAACAGTCAGGTCGTTGATGCTGTCTCGGGACATTTTTGAATTCTGCTCAATACCGAATGCGGATTTTGCAGTCTAATCGTCTTTTCGCCCATGGACTAGATGATGGAGGCGGGCAGCGCCCAGGCATATCTCGACCAGAAAGGCTGTTCTCGATGAACCACGCAGCATCAGCAAGCGTCGAGGAGGAGATCATTGCCCTCTCCCTGGAAAAATTCCGTTGGAAAACCTCCGGCCGTATCGATCTGGTCGAGGCGCTTTTCGACGACGATCTGCACTTCGTCCACATCACYGGGCATGTGTCTTCGAAGCGAGAGTGGATCGAAGAATTGCGATCGGGCCGCTTTGTCTACAACCGCATCGATCCGCGGGGCGCTTCGGTTGCGGTCGAGGGCGATCGAGCGACGCTCCGAGGCAAGGCCGTTTTCACGGTGACCATGGGGGGACACCGAGGACAGTATCGTCTGGCTTTCACCGAAGTCTATGTCCGCAAGCCCGCCGGGTGGAGGCTCGTGGAGCTTCTCACCTCGACCTACTGAGGGAAATCAGCATGACCAACATCCTTATACTCGGCGCCAACGGGCAGTTGGCGCGCAACACGACGCGGATGCTCCTCGACAGGACGGACGCCCATCTCACCCTCTATCTGCGCCGGGCGAGCCGTCTTGCCAACCCGGCACCTGAAAGAGTGAGAATCGTCGACGGTGACGTTCTCGACAACGCGGCRCTCCGCTTGGCGATGGCCAAGCAGGACGTCGTCTATGCCAACCTTTCCGGCGATATGGCTCGCCAGGCACGGTCGATCGTTGACGCCATGCAGGCGGCGGGGCTGAAGCGGCTGATCTTCATCAGTTCGATGGGCATCTACGGCGAAGTCCCTGGCGAGAAATATCGCAGCGTCCTCGATCCCTATCGAGATTCTGCGGCGCTGATCGAGCAGTCGGGCCTCGATTACACCATCCTGCGGCCGGGTTGGTTCACGCACGACGCTGAGATCAACTATCATCTCACCAGAAAGGGCGAGCCTTTCAAGGGACACGACATCTCGGTGGACAGCCTGTCGGACCTGATCGTGAAGCTCGCCTTCGATCCCGCATTGCATGCTCGCCAGAGCCTCGGCGTAAGCAGCGGATGAAATGCGCCACAAGCGGACTTGGATGGCCTACTGCGATCGTCTCCGCCTCATCGTCAGAACAGCGACGAGCCCACAAAGACCCAGCACCACCAGGGGCGGAATGGCATGCGCATATTCGCCATGCAACAGAACCGTACCCATAGCGGCCAGCATCACCGCACCCCCGAGCAGCGAACCGTAGAGGCGCAGCGGTTTGAAGATGAGCATGACCGCGGTCGTGAATTCACCGATGGCGGTCAGATAGTGAAAGCTTTCCGGATAGCCCCACCGGGCATAGTCCGCGGCGATTTCGGGGCTGATGAAGGTGTTGCCGTAGGCGCCGACGAAGAAGAAGGCTGCAAGCAGCCAGGCAACGACGTCTGCTAGGGATAGGTTGACCAGAGACATCGGGGGCGACCTCAATGCGACGGCGCTTGGAGCGCGAGAGTGCGGCGCGCCAAACGCCAGCCCTCCGGCGTCCGCCGTAGCCGGTCGGTATAGGTCACGCTCGCCACTGCGCCGCTCGGCAACAAACCAAGCCCCTTCGAGACGGCGACGAGCTCGTCGCCCGCGCCTTCCTGAACGTACACATTCGTCGTGTGATGGGCCGTCGCATGGCCGTCCTGGCTGGCCATATGGCAGATCGCTGCGATGCCGGTGACCGGAGCAAACCCGAAAACGCCCGCGTCGAAATGCGCATCCTCGGTAAAGACTTCACCGAACCTGTCCCACGCATGATTGTCGACGAGGTGTGCCCAGAGCGAGAGGATTTGGTTGATCTCGACGATGTCATCCGTCGTTGGTTTCATGTCTCATGGTCCTTGAAAGGGGATGGCGGGCGAATTCACTATCGCGGCGAAAAGGCGGATGCCGCGTCCTCGGATGCAACATCCGCCGTGTCGGCTGAACGGTCCTGCGCATGCCGGGTCGTCAGGCGCCCGGCCGCGGGCCGTCACCAGTTGATGGGGCCATTGGTGTTGAAAAACTGGCCGGTCGGTCCGGCGTCATCCAGCAAGGCATATTTGACCGGCGCCCGAACGCCGTCTTCGATCGTGATGTAGCCGCCGCCTCTGTTCAACTCGGTCATGACATAGCCGGGGCAGACAGCATTCACCTTGATCGGCGTATCTTTCAGCTCAAGGGCAAGCTGCACGGTCAGCATGTTGACCGCCGCCTTGGAGGCGGCATAGCCAAGCCATTTGACATCGGGGGACGGATTGTTTGCATCGCCCGTCCACCAAAGCGAACCCACGCTGCTGGAAAGGTTGACGATGCGCCCGCTGGCCGCCTTGCGGATCAGGGGCAACAGTTTCTGGGTCACGATCACCATTCCGATGAAATTGACCTCATAGGATTCACGCAGGGTTTCGACGGAGGCCATGCTGGGGAAATCGTCGGTGTCGAGCAGCAGGATTCCCGCATTGTTGATCAGGATGTCGAGCCTGCCGAACCGTTCGTCGATCGACGATGCGGCAGCGTCGATCGTATCAGGGCGATTGAGATCGATCTCGATCGCCTCGACCGCCAACCCCTCCGCACGCAATGTTTCGGCCTTTGCCTGCCCGGCGGCGAGATCGCGTGCGCCGAGAAGGACGAACACGCCTTCCTGGCCGAGCTGGCGAGCCGTTTCAAAACCAAGGCCGCGGGTCGCGCCGGTGACGAGCGCAATCTTTTGATGTGTGGACATTCTATCTCCCAAGCAGGCGCGCTCGCAAGGCGAGGCTGTTTGCAATGACGTTGCTCAGCAACGCATCGTGAAATTGCATGGGAAATTATGTCTGTCAATGACAAATGACACTAAGTGACATTTTGTTCGAAGTGGACGATACCGGCGGCGCGATCGAAGAGATCGGCGAGTGACATTGCCGCTCCGCCATCCACCCAACTGTTTATCGATGCCCGAATGAGCGCGAAAACCGTTCCCGCGATCGTATAGGCGACAATATCAGGGAGCGGAGACCGTCTGTCCGGCGAGGCGAGAATATGGGCGACTTCGTCGATCAGTTCGGCGATCATCTGTTCTTTTCGCGCGGAAATGCTCCTGTTGGAGCGGATCGCCGTCTCGATGGCGAGAAAGAAACGCGACTTTTCATCGAACGCCAAAAGCATCGCCCGCGCGGCAGCAAGAAGTGCGACAACCGGCGGCTCCGAGGCGAGCCGCTCCGTCAGTTCCGCACGGACGATCGTCATGCCATCCTGCACCCAGCTGACGATCACATCCTCCTTTGTCGGGAAATAGCGAAGCAGGGTGCGGGGCGACACGCTGACGGCGGCAGCGATATCGGCAATGGTGGTCTCCTCGAATCCACGCTTGTGGATCAGGTCCAACGCGGCCTCGAGCAGCTGCGCTCGCGTGCGATCCTTCTTATCTTCCCGAAGTCCCAAGATTGTCTCCACGCTGACATGCGGTGAGCTTCTTTTGACACATCATGCCATTTGTCGTCCAGCGACAGAAATGCGCTAATCTTTCATCGGCTCGCCGAGTGTATGCATCAGGCGGTTCGCCCAGCCGAAGATCGCCGACGAGAGGACGAGATCGAGAGCCTCCAACTCGTCGAGCCCGACGTCTGCCAGCGCCTGCGCATCGGCCGCGACCGCCTCGGGCGGCGTGGTCGACAGTCGGGCTGAAAAGTTGAAGATTGCCTGGAGGTGCTCGTCGAGCGTCGCCTCGAGACCATCGGCGAACACGGCTTCGATGACATCCGTGCGTTTTGTCAGGTTGTTGAACCGGGATGCATGGACGGCGGCGCAGTAGACGCAGCGGTTGACGACAGAGGCGGCGACGGCACCCAGTTCGCGCTCGCTGGCCGCCAGTCCGTCCTTGCCGTACATGATCAGGTTGAACAGCGGTGAGCGGACCGCGAGCGTCTCGGGGTCGTGCGCCAGGGTCAGCACATAGGGCGAGATGCCCTTGTTCGACGGCGTCGTCTGCATCGCCGCATGCTGCTCGTCGGTGGCGGTCGCGAAATCGACCGGAACGACATAGGGCTGCCAGCGCGGCACCGTGGTGGTGAAGGTGTGGACGACCTCGCTCATCGCATTTCTCCCAGCAGCTTCAGGCCGGCGAGAACCCGCACCTGGTAATTGACGAAAGCCGCAAGTTCCGCGAGCCGGACGATGTCGGCGTCGGTTACGCCGACCTGACGCAATGCCTCCACATCAGCGCGCGTGGCATCGCGCGGCGCGACCGTGAGCCGGTCGGCATGGCGAACGATCTCGGCGGTGCGCGGATCCGACACGTTCGTGTCCGGCTCGGCGAGCAAGGCTGTCGCCGGTTCGTCGGCGCGGGCAACGAGCGTGTCGTAGTGGCTTGCGAGCGCCGGGCTGCGGTTGTGGCGCGCCATGCGGGCGGCGAGCGCAGCCCTCAGGCCGTGCGACAGCCCGCCGGGATCGCGTGGCAGAAGCACTGCGTCGTGGGCCGCTTCACTGAGGCGCAGGATCTCCGCGCGTTTGCCCATGGCTTCCGCGAGCGCGGAACCCGGCCTCACAGAGGCAAGAGTTTCGATGAGTGTCAAAACAAGCTCCTCAATACGTCAGCGGACATAGGTCTTAGGTAGGCCGGACCTCTCATTATGTCAAACTAGAATGATAAACAGCATTCGATGTGAATTTTTTATCTACAGCCAGTCGTCAAATGAGAATTGTCATGCTTTACTGACATGAAGGAGAGTGTTTGATGTCCAGTATGCATTCTAACTCTTTCGATATCCGGCAACTTGAAGCCTTCGCGGCGGTGATGTCCGCCGGCAGCGTGACGGGGGCGGCGCGACTGCTCGGCCGGTCGCAGCCGGCGGTCACAAGGCTGATCCAGGATCTGGAAGCCGATATCGGTTATGCGCTCCTGCATCGAAGCGGCCCGCGCATCAGCCCGACCGCGCGCGGTCTGCTCTTTCACGCCGAGGTGGAACGTCATCTTGCGAGCCTCGCCCACATCCGCGAACGGGCGAATGCCATCGGCCTCGATGAGCCGCCGTCGCTGACGATCGCCGCCACCCCGTCGCTTGCAGCCGGCGTTCTGCCGCAGGCGATCTCGGCCGTCGCGCCGGACCTGATACCCCGTCATCTCCATGTGCAGGCGCTGGCGGCCGAGAACGTCGTGCAGGCGGTGCTCGCCCGCTCGGCGGACTTCGGGATCTCAAGCCTGCCGCTGGAGCACCCCGGCCTCGACGTGCACTGGATTGCCGAAGCGTCGTGTGTCGTCGCTCTCGCCGCCAACGATCCGCTCGCCAATGATGACGTGGTGCGTCTCTCCGATCTCGCCGAGCGCCGCATCATCACGCTCGCCAATCCTTACCGCCTGCGCCACCGCATCGACGAGGCCCTGGAGCGGGCGGGTGTGGCGCCGCAACGGATGATCGACGTCAACGCCTCGCTGACGGCCCTGACGATGGTCCGGGCCGGATTGGGCGTCGCCATCGTCGAGCCGGCAACGGTCTGCGGCGTTCCGCTCGAGGGGATCGTGATGCGCGTCCTCGACCACACCATCCCCTTCCTGTTCGGCGCCATCTCGCCTGCCGCGATGCCGCTGACCCCGACGGTCGCCGCCGTGATCGATGCGGCCCGCGCCGTGGCGCTGGCGATGCCCGGTTGCCGGCTGCATGACGCAGGCGGCGTCGAAGCATTGGCCGACACCGTCTACGGCGGTAGCCCGATGACCGAGGACGTGCCGTCATGAGCGACCTCTCGACGTTTCCGAACAATCTCGAAGCGCTCGAGGCACGCCTGCGGCAGGACCTTGCCTGGCTGGAGCTGCCGGCCAAGTCCTGGGTTCCGCCCCGCGTCGTCGATGGCCAGGGGGTCGTCGACGTCGTGATCATCGGTGCGGGCATGGCCGGGCTCGTGGCCTCCGCCATGCTGAAGCGGCTCGGCGTGGCCAACCACATCCTTCTCGACAAGGCGCCTGCCGGAAGCGAGGGTCCGTGGGTCACCTTCGCCAGGATGCGAACCCTTCGCTCCCCCAAGCAACTGACCGGGCCGGCAATGGGCCTGCCGGCGCTGACGTTCCGCGCCTATTACGAGGCGCTGCATGGCCGCGATGCCTGGGTCGCGCTCGACCGGGCGCCGCGTGAGACATGGATGGACTACCTGGTCTGGTACCGGCGCGTGCTTGACCTGCCGGTGCGCAATGGGGTCGCCGTCGATGCCATTCGTCCGCGCGCCGACGGCCTGCTCGAAGTCGTCTGCCGTCATGATGGCCGGTCCGAAACGACGATCGCGCGCCATGTGGTGCTGGCAACGGGCCGCGACGGCCTCGGCGGTCCCTTCGTACCGTCGATCGCCCACGGCATCGAGCGCAAGTTCTGGGCTCATACCGCCGACGAAATCGACTTCGCCGCATTGCGCGGCAAGCGGGTCGGGGTCGTCGGAGCCGGCGCCTCGGCGATGGACAACGCCGCCACCGCGCTCGAGGCCGGCGCTGCCCGGCTTGACCTGTTCGTGCGCAGGACCGACCTGCCACGGATCAACAAATTCACCGGCATCGGCAGCCAGGGCGTGGTGCATGGGTTTGCCGGTCTGCCGGATGACTGGAAGTGGCGCTTTCTCGACTACGCCATGCGCTCGCAGACGCCGCCTCCGCGCCCGAGCGTCTTGCGTGTCAGCGCATTCCCCCAGGCCCATCTCCATCTCGGAAGCCCGATCGATCGATTGCAACAGCAAGGCGACCATATCGTTGTGACGACGCCGAAAGGCAGCTATCCCGTCGATTTCCTGATCTTCGGCACCGGCTTCAGGGTCGACCTGAAGAACCGGCCGGAACTCGCCGCCGTCGCATCCCATATCGGCCTCTGGCGCGACCGCTTTCCTGTGCCCGCGGACATGCGAAACGACGAGCTTGAAACCTCGCCCGACCTCGGAGAGGCGTTCGAGTTCCTCGAGGCCGAGCCCGGCGCTTGCCCGGCGCTGGCCCGCATTCACTGCTTCAACTTCCCGGCCACGCTCAGCCACGGCAAGCTCACGGGCGATATTCCCGCCATCAGCGAAGGCGCCGACCGGCTCGCGCGCGGCATCGTCAGGGCGCTGTTCGTCGCCGACCGCGAGCGTCATTTCGCCGATCTCCAGGCCTTCGATACGCCCGAGCTGCTCGGAGACGAGTGGGCCGACGACGAGACCGTGACGTTTTCCGACCTATCTGCCGAAAGGACACCGACCCGAAATGCTTGAGATCAAAAACCTAAAGCTGYCCTACGGAAACACCCAGGTCCTCAACGGCGTCGATCTCTCGGTGAACCGCGGCGACGTGGTGTCGATCATCGGCCCCAGCGGCACCGGCAAGACGACGTTGCTGAAGTGCATCAACTATCTGGCCAAGCCGGCCTCCGGCACGATCGCCTTCGATCAGGTCAGGATGGACTACCAGAAACCGGACAACACTGCGGTCCAGGCGATCCGGCTGCGGACGGCGATGGTCTTCCAGCAGTTCAACGTCTTCAAGAACATGACCGTCATTCAGAACGTGATGGATCCGCTCGTGGTCGTGCAACGCAAGTCGAAGGACGAGGCGCGTTCGATCGCCTTGCAGGAGCTTGAGCGGGTCGGCCTTTCGAACAAGATCGACAGCTACCCGTCCCAGCTTTCCGGCGGCCAGCTGCAGCGGACCGGCATTGCGCGTGCGCTGGCCGTGAAGCCGGATGTCATGCTCTTCGACGAACCGACGTCGTCGCTCGACCCCGAACTGGTCGGCGAGGTTTTGAAGGTGATCAGGGACGTCACGTCATCTGGCATCACCTCGCTCCTCGTCACCCACGAGATGCAGTTCGCAAAGAATATCTCGAACCGCATCGTCTTCATGGATCGGGGCGTCGTCGCCGCTCAAGGCAGCCCTGCCGAGATCTTCGACACGCCCTCCAATCCGCGCCTTGCCCAGTTCCTGAATTCCGAACACTCCATCCAGTAAAGAAAGGATGCCTGACATGTCTTCCATCAAGTCGACTTCCCGCCGCACCTTCGGCCTCGCTGTCGCCGGCGTTGCCTTTGCCCTCGCAACCGCGGGCCTATCGCATGCCGAGGACGTGCGCACCATCAAGATCGCGACTGCTGCCGAATCCAAGCCGCTCTCCTGGGGTGCCATCGGCGTCGAGCCGCAGGGTTACGAGCCCGACGTCCTGAAGGCGATCAACGCCAAGCTGCCCCAGTACAAATTCGTCATGGAGGGTGCTGCCGACATCGCTCAGGAGACCGGCCTCGCCACCGGCAAGTACGACATCGCGACCGGCGGCTACTACCGGGCGCCCGCTCGCGAAAAGCAGTTCCTCCTTCCGGAGAGCCCGATCGGCGCCAGCCTGATCAAGATCTACAGCCGCAAGGACAGCGGCATCAACGAAATGAAGGATCTCGTCGGCAAGAAGATCGTGCCCGTGACGGCCGGCGGCGGCATCTACAAGTTCGCCACTGCCTGGCAGGAAAAGAACCCCGACTTTAAAATCGAGATCACCGCATCCAGCGCCGGCATTCCCTATCCGGATCGCCTGAAAGAGGTCGAGAACGGCAAATATGACGCGCTGGTTCTGCCGTCGAACCTCGGCGAGCAGACGGTCATCGACCAGCAGAAGCTCGACGTCAAGGCGAGCGAGCCGGTTGCGATCAATAACACCTTCGTCCTGATCCATCGCTCCGAGGAGAACAAGGCGCTCTCCGCAGACATCGACAAGGCTCTGAAGGAGCTCAAGGCCGACGGCACGCTGGCCAAGCTCTCGCAGAAATGGTTCGGCGAGGACATCACCACCTACATGAAGTAACGCCGGCCAACGATACCGGCGATCAGGCCCAAGACCGAAACAAGGAGTGTTCCGAAGTGGACCTATCCATCATGATCCCTGAGCTGCTCTCGGCGCTGCCGCTGACGCTTGCGATCACGTTCACGGCCATGATCGCCGGCTTCCTGCTGGCCTTGATAACGACGACGTTCCGGGTGCGCAGGATACCGGTTGTCAGCCAACTGGCTGACCTCTACGTGTCCTATGCCCGGAGCGTCCCCGTCGTGCTCCAACTGTTCGTCGCCTTCTACGGACTGCCGCTGGTCGTCGCTCTGTTCGAGGTCGAGGAT
>NZ_JBFTQY010000063.1:0-37362 GCF_056399245.1 Rhizobium sp. 01N447_2 | reverse complement strand
GGGTTATACAGTAACTACAACGGCTTCTCCCTCGATGCTGAAAGCATCGCAAAGAATTCCTACCAATTCATTGCCAATGGAATAGTCTTTCCTTTGGCAAAGAGCCTTGATGATTGGAATTCGTATCTTTACCTGGGTGCTGCGGTGTGTTCGATCCTTTTTGTCGCGTGCTTCGTGTTCGTGAACAGGGGAGATGCTCGAAACGCTGAATTGGATGAACGACGTGGTGACGGTTTCAAGATTATCGGCTTTGGGCTTTTTTTGCTGCTATGTGGAACGCTCCCTTATATCCTTGTTAATAAGAGCCCTGCACCCGGCGTATTGATGAGAAACGCGATGCTTATGCCGTTGCCAATATCCGTGGTGGGCATCGGCATATGGCGAGTTGTCAAATTCAGATCGACCAACCTTCGAAGCCAGAGCGTAGCTGTTGTGTTGTTTCTAGGACTTCTCATCGTGTTTACCGGCCGGTGGTGGGAGAGTTACGCGGCATGGCAAGCGCGGGCAGCGAAGGATCTGGCTGTGTCTCAGTATCTCGCTGATCATCCTGAATGGTCTGCTTTTTCGGTTTATTGGATAGCCGACAAACTCCCGATATCTCCGGAAGTCTCGGAGTATGGGTTTGCTGACTATACCTCCAAATTCCGCATGCTTTGGGGCGGACAGTCCAGAATGGCTTTCACACCCGGGCACATCACATTCTTCGGTATTGATACACAGCCGGGCGTGAGACCCGTCCACTCCAAACTTCCTGATCGTATCGCATTTTTCTGCAATGCTTGGGCCAGTGCGAGGGATATCGATCTGAATGGCCCACAAGCCGAACTGGAAATCAGAACCACGCAAAGCTCATGGAACGATGCTTCCGTCGCATCTGCATACCTCTATTACCGCTTCATCGAGCCTAGTGGTTTGAAAAATTATCTGGCTGAACTGGTAAGTGTAACGCTGCGGGCGCTTTGAGGGTCAGAACAGCCGAAAGCCGGGTGGCTCTCTCGGGTCCGGCCTTTCCCCGTTGCCCGATCTCAACAACGGACAAATTCAAATACCCGCCCTAGGGGCTGTTGAGGTTCAGGGTTTCTTCTGGGGCTTGTTTGTGATTCAAGCTGCAGATGGAACGATTTGTGCTGACGGACGCCCAATGGGCGAAAATGGAACCACATTGCCACGGCAAGCCGTCTGATCCCGGCCGAAGTGGCAGCAACAACCGGCGCTTCATCGAGGCAATTCTTTGGATTGTGCGTACAGGAAGCCCATGTCGGGATCTCCCCACGGTTTTTGGAAACTGGAACACGATCTACAAACGGTATCGCGATTGGGTCAAAGCCGATGTTTTCACAAGGCTTTTTGAGGTCTGCTCAGATGAGCCTGACATGGAATATGCCATGGTTGACGCCACCATCGTCAAGGTCCACCGCCACGGACAGGGCTCAAAAGGGGGACTCAGAGCCAGGCTATAGGTCGTTCGAAGGGCGGCATGACGACTAAGATCCTTGCGTTGACTGATGCACTTGGAAATCTCGTACGCTTTGTTCTTCTGCCCGGTCATCGCTTCGACACGGTGGGCATTGCTCCGCTCATCGATGGCATTGGTTTTGACGGGCTGATCGCTGACAAGGCCTTCGACAGCAACCAAATCGTCGCTGATTTAAACGAGCGTGGAGCTAAGGTCGTCATCTCCCAGCATCCACGACGAAAAGCACCTCTTCCACTCGACAGCGAAATCTACAAATGGCGGCACCTCATCGAGAATTTCTTCTGCAAACTCAAAGAGTTCAAACGCATTGCAATGCGAGCGGACAAAACCGACCAAAGTTTCAGCGCAATCATTCACCTCGCTGCAGCCGTCATAAACTCAAGATGATTCTCAACAGCCCCTAGAAGAGACGGGTGCATTGCCATATCCGCGATCTTGAGGCGGCAGATCGAGGCTGCCGATTTCCGCGTGCTCAACTCGTGCAAAATACGGCCGCCCATGCACCCGCCGTCGCAACACCACCACAATGGCCTCGCAATCCGCGGGGCCTTTTTCTTTGGAGATGATGAATGCCCAGAAACCCATCAACCGGCGTCTATTCTAAACCCGCCGGCACGACACCTTCCGTCGGCCAGGTTATCGACCCGGTGCCGTGGAATGCGCTGACTACCGACCTCGGCAACGAGATCACCAACTCGCTGCCGCGGGACGGCTCGGCGCCGATGGTCGCACCCCTCAAGGCCGCAGGCGGAACGGTGTCAGCTCCTGGCCTCGGCTTCGCCTCGACCCCACAGACCGGCCTCTATCTGAAGGGCGGCGGTCTGCTTGGCTTTGCCCAGAACGGCGTTGATGTCTCGTTCGATAAGGCCTTGCTCTATGCGGCCAAGTCAGGCGATTACACAGCGCTTGCGTCCRACGATAACGCTGTCCATCGCTTCACGGCTGACGCGACCGTGACGCTGACCGCAGCCGCGACGCTCGGCGCGAACTGGCACTATGTCGTCATTGCCGATGGCGGTGATGTGACGATCGATCCGAATGGCGCGGAGACGATCGATGGCGCTGCCACACTTGTCATTAAAAATGGCTACAGCGTCGAAATCATATGTTCCGGTGCCGCTTTCTTCACCAACAAGCTCTTTGCCAGGATAGCGAGCAAAGCCGACAGCGCCGCTGTCGGTGATTTCGTTGTCGGGCTTATTCTTTCGAACAACAGCGGCAGTCCGAACACTCATATTGATTTTAACGCCGGTTCCGCTCGTTCGGGCGCGAGTTTCGTCTCGACCCCATCGTCGATCACGAAGCGGACAAACGGGACATTCGCCGCCGGAACCGGCGCTGGCGGACTAGACGCCGGTTCGGTCGCGGCGAATGCAACCTATTTTGCATRTGCGCTGCGCAAGGATGATGTTCTGACGTTCGATATCGTGCTGTCGACCTCTGCGACCATCGCCGGAGTCAACACGGCGCTGCTCACCGGCTACACCATCGTCAAATGCATCGGCGTGGTGCTGACCGATGCTAGCTCAAACATTCGGCCGTTCGTCCTGTATCCCCGTGACGAATATACCTTCGTGACGCCAGTGAAAGATGCGATCAGCGTGCCTATCTCGACGACTTCGGCACTCCTGGCGCTGACAGTGCCAAATGGGGCAAAGGTCAAGGCGAAGTTGCGGTTTGAATTCACATCCAGCGCGACGACCAATGCTGTACTGATCCACGATCCGGCGCAGGGGATTCTTGTCGCTGGCATCCCCGGCGATGGCGGCAACATGGGCACCATCCAAGTCGCCAACGGCCTTGCAATCGGCTGTAGCGATATCTGGACGAATACAAGCAGGCAGATCCGCCAAGTATCTGGCGCTTCCGGCAATATCTGGGTGTGGACCGATGGTTTCTATTTCTCGTGTGGAAGGAACGCATAATGCCGCTTGTTTCCCGATCGAGCGATTGCGCAATGGGCGGTGTCCCCGAGCTTCTAGCGGGGGATTTGCACACGCGATCTCTGGCAATAACTGACGGCGTGAGCTAATGACCTCCGAACTCGGAGGAAATCATGGCAGCCGATAAAGCGTCGTACCGGAATCGCGGAGGAATTCTTCAGCGTCTCGTTAGCGCCTACAAGCGATTTCGTTACTTCAGCCGCGCCGGCTCGAACCTAGTCGTCAAGCCCAGCGCCGAGTTCCGGATGGTGAAGCACGCCGTTCTTGAGGTCGGCAGCAATGTCACGATCCAAGACTATTCGTTCTTCCAACTCACGATGCCTGAGCCGAAGGTGTTTATTGGAAACAACACCGTCATCGGGCGCCGCAACATCATCACTGCCAAAAATCGCATATCCATAGGCAATGATGTGCTGATCGGTTCCGATGTCCAGATCATCGATCACGGCCACGGCATGAGGCGAGACGTACCGATCAGGCTTCAGAAGGCCGAAATCGGCTTTGTCGAAATTGGTGATGACGTCTGGATTGGCGCGGGTGCCAAAATACTGATGAACGTCACGATAGGAGCCGGTGCCGTGATTGGAGCAAATTCCGTCGTTACGGCCGATATTCCCGATTATGCGATCGCGGTGGGTTCACCGGCGAAAGTCGTCAAATATCGCACTTAACTCGGATTGTAAGTGGGGTCGAATTTGGGACGTACCGCGTCCCGCACTGTATCGAGCGCATCATGCGCGGCCATTGATGCCGTCGTGCCATGTGATTTTTAACTCAAGCTCCTTCTCTTGACCATCGCGGGCGAGCCGCGTGGTCAATCCACTGGCGTTGAAGGCAGCGCTTAAAGCGGCGATCGACGCGGCAGCCGAGACCGAGCTCCGGGAATACATCACGGCCGGCGCCGGCCAAGCTCTGATCTATGCGGAGAACGCCGATGAGGCTGCCGCCTATCTGGAAGCGGCCGCACCTGTCGACGAGGATTATCCGCTGCTCCTCGCCGAGATCGGCATCACGGGAGCAACGACCGCAGAGGTCGCGAACGTCATCAATGCAAGCTTTACCACCTGGCAGACGATCGGGGCGGCGATCGAGGCCACACGCCTCGGGACTAAGAAGGCGATCGACGCGGCAACCGATGCAGAGGCGGCCATAGGGGCAGCAAGCGTCGTCAACTGGCCATCGTGATGCACCGCATACAATAAACTCTGACGCGGGTAACGTTTAGGAGCACTTTCAATCCCGGCAGGATTGCGTTATTCCGCCGAGAGACGGAGGGATTGGACTTGGATGCTCCTGCACATCGAGAGTTAGACATACAGGCGCGCGGTCGCATACGCGGCTTAGATGGACTTAGAGCAATATCGCTACTTCTGGTGCTGATGGCTCATTGGTCACCGCTTCCCTTTCTTAACAACGTCGCCGAATGGGGGCGAGGCGGGCTCGTAGTATTCTTCGTCATCAGCGGTTTTTTGATCACGAGAATACTTGTCGACTTAGCCGGCCGAAGGCGTGAGGTTGAGGGGGTGCAGCTTCTCAAGGGCTTCTATGGCCGCCGATTCTTCCGCATTCAACCCATCTATTATCTGGCACTCGCATTTGTCATTTGCATATCGCTGAATGGCGCTGTGCGGGAGGATGTGATTTATCACATCTTCTTCGTGCAGAATCTTTCGAATGTGTTGCTACGAGGCGATATCGGAATTTATGGACCAGCCGCCCCGTGGTGGTCGCTTGCGGTTGAAGAGCAGTTCTATGTTTTCTGGGCGCCAATCGTCATCTTTCTCCGGCCGAATGCGTGGAGGCTTTCGCTATTGGGAGCATTTGCCCTTGCGATCGGCTGGCGCGCTTTTGCCTGGTATGCCGATCTTGGGCAAGCGAATGTGCTCGTCACATTCGGAAATCTGGATTCGCTGGCTGCCGGTGCAGCGGTCGCCATCATCATTTCGACAGGCCGGATTACGCCCGCGGTGTCGCGCTGTTTCTCCGTTATTCTGACGGTGGGCATCGCGGCACTCTGCCTGCTGTCATTGACGGAGATGAGCGAAGGTATATTCGCGTTTCGGACTAGTTTTGTTGGCAGAGTGCTTGCCGACGTGCCGGTTTATATGATCGCCTCATCGCTAATATTTTTCTTGGCTGTCGGCAAGGCGACGACCGCAGCGAAGGCGATGGAAACCCCGGTTCTAGTGTTCATAGGCAAGCGTAGCTATGGTGCCTATGTCTATCATCAGGTCGTGAACTACACGTTCTTTTTCTTCGTGACACCCAATTGGCTGGAGCCAAGTTTCGGCGTGAAGCCTGAATTGCATGGTCCCGGTGAGTTCTTGGTTTTCACGTCAATAACACTGCTGCTCGCGGCCCTGTCCTACAAATACATCGAGCAGCCGATATTCCGGCTTCGTGATCGGATCTATCCGACTACTCGATAGCGTTCGTTGAACGTGTCGCCTTACTGAGTAACCAAAACACGTCGCCCGTCTCCACCCAGGAGCCGGGCGCCTCGCCACATCCATAATCCGGAGCCCACCCCATGCTCGTCCATAACTGGCGCGAGGTGCTGAAGCGTGCCTGGTCGGTGCGGTTGATGGCGCTGGCGCTGCTCTTCATCATCATCGAGCCCATCTACACCTTCGTCGCCGCCACCTGGGTGTCTCGCAACATCTACATCCAGCTCGCCATGTCGGTGGCGACAGGGCTTCTCGCCGTTGCGGCGATCATCGCCCGCATCTTCGTTCAGCAGAAAATCTCAGGAGACCTGAATGGCAAACCGCCTGCAGAAGGGTAGTGCCGCCGCGGCCATGGCCGTCGCGCTCGTCGGATCGTTCGAGAGAGGATAAAGACCCATGACGATTTACAACCCAGATGATTATGGAGCGATCGGGGATGGTGTGACCGATGACGCCCCGGCCTTTGCCGCCATGACGGCTGATCATCTCCATTCTGGCGCTGTCGCCTCTCGGCCGGAACCTAGCGAGGAAATCATCCAGTGGCCGTGGCGCGTTTGCCGCGCATGGGCAAAAACGGAATCACCTTGGGGACGCGCTCGGCATATGACCGGTAGTCTGGAAATGCCGCCCGGAGCACCGTCTCTTCGTTACTCATCCGGCGAAGTTGCAGGCACCAATGCACGATTCCGAGAAGTACCGTCCACGGAGAAAAGCTGAATAGGATCATTCCGATAATGAATATCTCCTCGGTCAGATAGAGCGGGTGCCGGACGATGGAATATGGCCCCGTTGTGACCAGAGCTCTTGCACCCGGTGCTATGCTGAAACTGCGGCCGAGGATCGCAAGCATATATGCCGATGAAACGAAGCCAATGATCATCAAAACCATTGCGGCAAGGCGCACAGTATCTGGCAACACCATTGGCGGAGGCAGGAAGGCGATCAGCAGGAAGAGGAAGGTGCCTGCCATCGCCGTCAGGTATGGTTCAACGCCGCGCGCAGACCGTACTTGGGGCATTCTCGTTAAGGTCACGACACACATCATGCCGATAAATAAGATCGCAGCGATCTCAGCTATTAGGAATACGACGCCCCGGGACGGATAGTCGCCGGTCGTCATCGTCCGCGCAATCTTGGTCCATACAACTAGTATTGAATAGGAACAGATACCAATCCGGCCGGTGACATCTGTAATAATCAAGTGTCGATTGCTCATTTGTACCCCCACGTTTTTTGAACGCATCTTCGCACGGTTGCGGAAAATGGCAATCGCAACCGGCTAAATTGGTGAATACCAACTATTGGGGATGTGATTTACACCGACGCGCCGCCGTCGGCGTCTGTCAATGCAACGACACGCGATGCGCCAGCAGCCGATCAATTCTGGCCCGGATGCGGATGCGGCGGATGATCTCGGCGTGAGTGAAAAGGCAGGCGAGGGCGGCCACGACGATCAACGCGGTTCCGAGCAGCGCTGTAGGCAACGGCAGTGACCAGTCGATATAACCGGCGGGGAGTGACGCCCCACTGCGACCTGCTTCTGCTGTGCTTGCAGCGGCATTGGCAAGCACCAGCCCAAGCAGCGCAACATGGGCATGAACGAAGCGTGCCCTAAGAAACCGTTTCGGATGAAAAGCAAGATAGACGCCGAAAATCGCCATTGACGCAAACGCAATGAGAAGTTCCCACGCCCCCATCCCCGCCGCGCTAAGTAACATAAGAGGTAAGCGCAACACCGGCAGCATCGTCAGGTACAGCGCCCAAGCAAACGGGCGTGATGGATACATGGCCAGCAGTAGCATGCTGGCGGCAAATACCGCACCGATGGCATAGACCAAAGCAGGTCCGAGACGAACAAAAGTCAGAACGAAGACACGCATTCGCTTTCCTCCTTCGGCAGGCCTCGTGGTTCTGGGCAGAATATTCGCAAATGCTTTAGCAGGGCTTACCGCTTGACCAGCGCCGCATGAATGACTCCGGCTGCGGAGATTTGCAACCTTCCACAAAACTTATCCACCTCAACGAGGCGATTTCATGAACATCGACGGCACGCCGCTGCGGCTGTTGCTCTTCGTCGCCTTCGGAACCTGATCACGGCTTAACCCCTCCAAACATCGGAGACGTTCCATGCTCGTCCATAACTGGCGCGCCGTGCTGAGGCGCGCCTGGTCGGTGCGCCTCGTGGCGCTGGGGCTGCTCTTCATCGTCGTTGAGCCCGTCACCAACGTCGTCGCTGCCAGCTGGGTGTCCGGCAACCTCTACATACAGCTCGCCATGTCCACGGCATCGGGGCTCTTCGCTGCGGCAGCGATCATCGCCCGCATCTTCGTTCAGCAGCAAATCTCAGGAGATCTGAATGGCAAACCGCCTGCAGAAGGGTAGTGCCGCCGCGGCCATGGCCGTGGCGCTCGTCGGATCGTTCGAGGGGCTGCGCCAGAATGCCTATCCCGATCCGGCGACGCAAGGGAAGCCGTGGACGATCTGTTATGGCAGCACCAATGGCGTGAAGCCGGGGGACCGCAAGACGGTGGAGCAGTGCAGGGCGCTCTTGGCGCTGGAACTGCAGACTTATGCGAGCGGCATCGAAAGCTGTGTGCGAGTCGCCCTGCCGGATGCCCGCTTCGTGGCGCTGACCTCCTTTGCCTACAATGTCGGCATCAAGGCGGCCTGCGGCTCGAGCGCGGTCAGGCTCATCAACCAGGGCAGGGCGGCCGAAGGCTGCGAGGCGCTTTTGAAGTGGAATCGCGCCGCCGGCATCGTCTTTCCGGGCCTGACCCGGCGCCGGCAGAAAGAGCGCGCCTTCTGCCTCGAGGGCGTCTGATGTTCTCCATCCTCGACACGCTCAAGATGGGCGCCGGCATCGCCGCCGGCCTGATGCTCTATCACCTCTATGCCGTCTCGATCGGCTATCCCTCGGCGGCCAGGCAGGCGCGCGCCGGCTATATCCTCGTTGCCGAAAAGACCGCAGCCGAGGCCCAGGCTGCCGAGATGGAGCGCCAGCGCAACGCGGCGGCTAAGGCCGGCGAAGAGCACCGCAAGCGTCTCGCGGCCGCCGAGGCCGCCGAGCAGGCCGCCAAAGACACACTCGAAATCGAGATCCAATCTTATGAACTTCAGCTTTCGGAAAAGAACCGCGCTTGCGCTGTCACTGCTGCTGATCGTCAGTGGCTGCTCCGCCACTGAGCGCTTGAACAAGGCGGCGGTGACGACAGGGCAGGCGGCGGCGGGCGTCGCTCTGCCGCCGCTGCCGGATGATCTCCGCCGCCAGGAAGCGCATACGCCTGTCGTCGAGGGCGAGCCTGTCATCGCCATCCTTGCCCGCGAGCGCCAGGCGCTCGACCGTGCCAACGCCCGCCAGGGGCGCACCATTCAATTCTACGACGACCTCACCAGCAGATATGGAACACGCCGATGATGAATGCCATCTCGCTTGCCCTGACGAACCCGATGGGCGGAGCTGACCTTGCGCCCCCGCCATGGGTGCCGGATGCCAGCCGCTATATGCCGGCCGCCACCGGCACCCGTTGGCCGGCGGGTTTCACGCAAACTTACGCGGCCGACCTGAACTATCAATGTTCAAAGCTGTTCTTCGGCTCACCTGATTACGAAACCAACGATTTCCTGATTCCCTTTGTGGGTTTCGGCTGCACGGAGGGCAACCTTGCGCCGCAGGAGACGATCTTGCCGAATGCCGATATTGCGATCGATGAGGTGTTCTTCATTCACCCGGATGGCACGGAATACCCGGTGCTCTTCGGCGGCAACGCGGCCGCGACCGTCACGGCGTCGACCGGCATTGTCTACGGGCAGGTGACGCTGCCAAGCGCCCTGCCGGCCTGGTCTGTCTTCGGCATCCGAACGGTGTGGCACGGTACGATCGGGCAGACCTATATTGGCGGCTATCGCTGCCAGCGCCATCGGGGCGAAAAATATTGGGCCGCCACCGATCTGACGTCGATTCGGGCGCTGGACCTGGCGAACGCGGCGAGCACGCCAGCCCGCGACACGTTCTATAATACGGTCGGCAATGAGAGCAACTCGCAGCCTCTTGCCTATGGCCCTGCAATGGTTCTGGCCAAGGGGTGGGACGGCCGGCCGGTTCCGATGGTCCTGTCCGATAGCCTCATCGAGCGCCAGGAGATTGCCGCCACGGCCGATGCCAGGCGCAACATGGGCATGTGGCTGCGCTGGCTTGATGCACGAGATCCGCTATGGGGCAGTATCATACCCCTCGTCATGGGCGTCCCCGGCTCGAAGTCGGTGCAGGAACTGGCGACGTCGGCAACCAAGCGCTGGGCCATGATCGACGCGATCCGGGACACATACAACGGCGGCAAGAATATCTGGACGTTCGTTCTCGACCAGTCCGGCCGCAACGATAACAGCGCCACGGCAAGCACATGGTCGAACGCCAAGCTCGGCTTGGTCGACCGCGTCAAGACGCGCTATGGGGCGGGCATCCATGTCGTCGGCGTCACCATAATTCCGACCATGACCCCTTCGTCGGACAGCGGCCGGACGGTCGCGGGCTATACCGTTCCCGCCTTATGGACAACCACCTTGGCGACGGTGAACAACACCATCAAGGCGAGTTCTCGTTACGCCAAGGTCATCGATCAGCTGCTCGCCTTCACGACGGACATCGATCCGACGAAGTCGCCGGCCGCTGAAATGTTTCCGCTCGGAAACGTCGTCGGGCATCCTGGAAATCAGGACGGCGTGACGACGTGGGACACGATCAAGCTGCCGGCTTCAGTGCCGGACGGCACCCGCATCATGTTCGAATATCAGCCTGGTCAATGGACGTCGAGAAACACCTATGGCCGCATCGACAATGGCGACGGGACGGCTGACTATAAGGTTCAGGAGATATTTGCCACCAACGTCCAGGACAATGCCGCGCTGCTGGCCCACGGCATGAACCTCGATGTCTCGTCTTATGTCCATCCGACGCTGCAAGGGATCTTGCGATTTGTCAGCCGCTTGCCGCAATCCGAAAAGCTGAAATTTTACTCCTAGAGCGGTTCAGCTTTTAACGGAAGCGCAGGGCCTCTCTAGCCTTTTGTTTTTACGCAATTCCCGGCAAAATCGCTTTCGCGCTTTGCCTAGGAAAACCGCTTCGCACTTTTCCTGGAATTGCTCTAGTCGAGCGCGGATACAGATGACATCCAATGACGACATTCTCCGCGCTCTCGGGCGCGTCGAGGGAAGACTGACCGGCATCGAGGACAACGTCGCGCTTCTGCGCAAGGAGGTCAGCGACGAAAAGGCCAGTGCCCATGACAGCCGCGCCGTAATCCACAAGCGGCTAGACGAGCAGGCCAGGCAGATCGCCCATCTCGACACCAGGATGGCGATCAGCGGCGGCGCGGATGCACTCATGCGTGAGGAAATCAAAACCCTCAAGGAGACTGTCGAGAAGAACCACGACGCGGTCGGGCCGGCGCTTGAAGAGTGGAAGCGGATGAAAACGATCGGTTACGGAATATCGGGGTTGATTGCCTTTGCGGGACTGACGATTGGGGGGATGATCGCTTATGCGAGCGATGGCGCGGTGGCGGCGCTTCGGCATTGGTTGAAGATCAATTGATCGGCTCGATCTGTGATCTCTGGAGAGAAAGACAGGTGCTCTTCAAGCAGACATGACCGATTGGCTCCTTGACTGCACCACGCCGCCTCGGCGGATTTTCGATCATTGGCATGAGGGCTAGCCACACAACGCCAGCAGACCGGCGTTTTCTCACTCGCCCCAAACCGAAGCAAACAAACCCCTAAATTTTAGGCCTCACTAACGAACAAAACGGCGGTCTGCTGGTTTTCCTCTTAAGGAGGAAATTGTCATGAAGACCATGAACAATCGCCAAGTTCGCATTCCCGGCCCACGAGAGCACGATGTTGCCGAACATTGCCGCAAGTTCGGGATCGGCCCGGCGGAGGAGAAGAAGCTGAAGAAGCTCCTGGGCTCTCGGGCCCCGCTCCATGAAATCCAGGCCAATGCTCCGCCGCGGCAGCCAAGGTGGCGTTAGGTGGGGAAGGGGCCGCGGAAGACGTCGCACGTGATCATTACACGCTACATTACGGCGATGATTCAAAGATTGAGCGGAACAGAGCAGCGCCGTGAACGCTCGCGAAAGAGGTGCTTTTGTCGGGTTTTGAAGTGATCGATCTTGTTTAAGACGTGGGCCGAATCTTCGGCTTGCTCCACCTGGATCCGCTGAAAGCCCCGCTCCGGCGGGGTTTTTCGTTGGCGTTGCGATGTGCCTGTGGTTTTTCGCCCGGCGGGAGCTTGTCGGTGTGACGGTCGCAACGTGCCCGGCCAGGTTGTCGATGATCCCCAGGCAGAATTTCCGGGATCGTGGCGTCGCATTTCTGCCGGGGAACTTCCGACAAGATCAGGGGTTTTGCCGGCGGATCGCGCGGCAGGTCTCGTCTCCTGTACCACTGCACCCCTGCAGTTGCTGCGCGGTCCACTGATGCAAGCACGATGATAGGCGCTTTGCTCCCGGCTGTCGCCAGCGGTCGTTGGTCACCTGGACGTTGGAAGTTCCCATCTTCGAAGACGCCGCGATCCGCCTCGACCTCAGCACCTGCGCTGGCCCACGAAGGCACAGGTGCGGGCCAGCAAAGCGTATCAATGCCGTGGGCGCCGCGACAGCATGAGGATGTAATCGTCGGCGATRTCGGCAACCACCATGGCGGCTTCAGCGGCCRTATATCCCTTGCCGATGGCGTCGCTGACGATTTTCATGACGGCCGGCTCAAGCGCTTCCCGACAGTCGGAGAGACTTTCGACATGCGGGCATTTTGCACGAAATTCCAAGACATTGTTCATGGCATACCCTCCATTTTGATTGAGCTCGGCCCCTATGCATGGAAGCCTGTCTTTCCACGGAAAGGCAGGCAACGGTTCCGGCGAGCTGCTTCAGGAACCAGAAATGTTTTCCTGAAGCTACGATGGCATAGGCTCCCATGTATTCAAGCGCATGCTGATATTAAGGTAAGCCAGTAGGGTTAATTCGTCCGCTGTGTTGCATCGTGGCATCGAAAGCATGCAAGCCAGCCGCGGCTAACGCATCGGCCCGAAAATCGGAATCGATTTTCGGAAGCACGATGCGTCGATCCAAAGTGTTGCAGCGTCCTTTGCGCGGCTTCAGACGCTGATGCGCCGGCCGGCCTTATCAGCCTCTTTGCGATTGGCGCCGTGCTTTTCGATGATGCCTTTGGCATCCTCGTTGGAAATGCGGTGTTTCTTCGCGAAGTAGATGACGTCGTAGGGGCCGTCAGTCACGGCCGCTTTGGCGGGTTGGGCCTTTTTCGTTGTGTCATTGGTCATGATTTTTCCTTTCAAGGCAATGTGGCGCCGGACATCAGGTCATGTCAGCGCCTATTTTCTCCGGAACGAGGATCGGAGAACCGTCACTCTCAAACCGGCATCGGTCGAACAACTGGCTTCGTGCCGTTTTATCGATGCGCTCGGGCCGTCTTGTGTTTTTCCCAGATCTGCGTCGCCTGCGCTGCGATCCCGGTCTTGTGGAAGCGCAGCAGGTGAAGTCCTTCATTCCGTCGTTTTTCGTCGAAGGCGCTGTTTTCGTAGTCGGCGCCTTCGACAATGCTCTCGCTTTGAAGAACGGCCTTCAATTCCTGCACATAGTGTCCGGTGATGTTGAAAAGGGCTTCATTCTCGGGTGTGTCTGTCATCATTTTCCCTGTGGGTGGTCGTGTGGCATTGAACGCGATGCTGATTCAGCAAGCCGCGTTGGTAAGATGCATCAAGCAATCCGCGCCCCTATGGGAAGGCTGGTATCGGACAGCGCTTAGCCGTGTCTGTCTGGAGTTCCATATATCGTGCAGCAAAGCCGCGCCGAGAATCGATGGTGGAGGCGCGGCAGGTCTGAAGGCGGCACCTTAAACCACTTGCCTTCCCGATACCACGTCAATCGAAATGCCGAAGAATATGGAGGGAGCAGGGTTGTCTTCGCTTTCCGAGTTTAGAGCAAGCGATCCGGGTTCCCACCAAAACGGTTGCTTTTGCAGGAGAGACCAGGCGTGGAGGCGTTCGTCATGCCGGGCCGGCGTATCGGTCAGCTCATCATAGGTGCCTTGAACAAGCACGCTCTTCCACGTTCGGTTTTCGCCGAATTCTTCAACCTGAACACAGGCGGGTGAATGGGCCCGCAATAGATCAATCTTCAGGCCCGGCATGGAAAATATGAAAAGCCGGTCCTTTTCATAGGCATACTGAATGGGAACGATATAGGGATATTTGTCGCCCAGGCATGCCAGGTGGCCACGGGTGTGGCCTGCCAGAAAGGCGAGGCAGTCTTGTTCACCCATTTCTCGCAGTTGCATCACGTTTATCCAATTCCGTCAGCGTTTCAGCCCTTCATTCGATAGGCAGCAGAGCGTCTTGGCTCGCCGCAACAGTCTGCCAGCGCCTACCAGAAGACATCGTTGAGAATGATATAGACGATAAAGGCCAGACAGATTGCTGGTGTCGATTTCACCAGAAAGTCGATGTACCGGAACCTGCCGATATGCTGGGCGAGGCGTTTCCACGAATGGATGTTTACCGTGGAAGACATGATGCCCTCCTTTGGTTGGGGCCGGGTAACTCTGATTATCCCGGGAAGCAGCGCCCGTTCACAAACTGCCACTACACCAGATATGGGCGCCAATCATCTGCGCTGCAAGGCGTGGCGGATTGCCGGTCCGGCAGTGAGATCCCGCTGCTGTGCACGATCGCAAAGGGCGGCGCGGAGGTGCCGGGATTGCGGGGCACTTCCATACACAATTGCCCTTCTACCTCAACCATCGCTTCGATCAGTTTCAGCCGATCGAGCTTCTGCCGTTGATCGTCGTAGAGCCTGCTGAGCAGCGCATAGGCCGATCCGGAGGGTCTGCCTTTGCGCAATAGTTTCCTGATCAGCATTTCCTGATCGGCAACGCGATGCGCCGCCTTCACGATATGGCGACGCGCCAGCTTCAGGTCTTTCGGGCGGTATCGTGTGGAAACCATATGCTTTGCTCCCCCTGTCTCATCCGGCAGTAGCAGGATGACGGCCGTTTCGTTCGGCGCTTCCCCGCGATCAGCGAAAATCTGCGGCCGTGAGCGTGAAGTTGTTTCCGCGTCGATGCTGATAGGCTCTCGATGCGGCCTCCTGAATGGAAGAACGCGCCGCATCAAAGGCATTGAGGTATGCGGCCTCGGAAGAATTGTGGGTGACCGCGCTGCCGAGCGCTGCTTCTTCGACCAGAAACCTGACCTCGAACATGCCGTCATAGCCGGTGAAGCGGACACCTTTTCGCGCTTCGTCGAAGCTGCGGCTTCTGTTGGGGAAAATAAGTGTCATTGCGGTTATCCTTGGAAGTGGGCGCGGCCGACCTGCGGAACTCGGGCACCGGTGATGATGATGGATGCACGAGGGAGCGAGCAGCTTGATGCCAGATGGTTGGCCACCAGCCTGCCTGCATGTCCGAGCGTCGGCAGATCTCAATGGATGGTCTGCACGATGACCCGGTTTTCAAGCAAAGCTTCCGATGTCTTGATCAAGCGCATCGTACCCGTGATAACCTCATCGGAATAGAGCGAATCCGCACGGGAAATTTCGTCCGTCATATCGCGGAGAACTTTGTTGATCTCCAGCAGAGGCGGCACGAATTCCACCAATCCGGCGGCTGCCAGCCCGTGTGTCAGGCGCGCGATCGCCTCTCTCAGGTGATCGACCAGTGCACGCCTTTCCACCGGCAGTGCCGACGGCTTCGTGAGGGTCGCTTCATCGTTGAACTGCATGATGCGAATCCTCCTGTCACTAAAATGGGTTCCGCCACGCCATTATCAATGGCCGCCGCCGAATGAGGTTGCGGTGAGGTGGTAATGAGCGCAAGCTGATTCATCGGCGGGCACGATACGGGCACCGCTGCTTGGGGCGCGGCAGTAAACCCTGACGCCAATCAACCCTAGCCCCAACGAAGGAGGACGCCATGTCTTCCACATCAGATCAGTTTTTCGGTGTCGACAATTTGAGGATGCTCGATCGTATCCTGCGAAAGGCCGGCTTTCGCGGCGGCGAAACCCACGCGGCCGATGATGGTGAGATCACCGCCACAAGTTTCCTCATTAGTTGTTTCCAGATGGGCGTCGTCGATGAAGCCGCGTTGAGGTCGTCGCTGAAAATGTATCTCGCGACACAGTTGAGTTCAGGCCCGCTTCCGCAGGCAATGGAAGACGCCTCCTTTGCCAGGTGGCAGGATGACGGCGGCGCCCCGGTGAAAGGCTATCGGATCGCGCACTATACGGCGTCTGGGCGTGCGGACGCATCGCTGCGGCCGCCAGCTTACCGCTTTCCCAAAACCAGGCTGCCTGAACGACTGTCCGAGATCCCGTGAACGGGCCTGCTGCGATGTCGCCGGCACCCCTCGATCGATCGTTGCGATGACATGACGAGCAAGGAAGAAGACATGTCTGGGATTCACGCCGATCAAAAGGACAGGGCCAGGAAAAGCAAAATCATCGCCTTCGTGCGAAAAATCGCAACCTTAAGCCCGACTGCAGACGATCTCATAGCGCAGGCGCGTCAAGCGCGGTCATCGTCAGCGGAGCAGGGGATCGATAGCAGTGACAACCAAGCCTATGGTCTGGCGCGTCCACACAAAGGTCCGTTCGATAACGCGACGGCATTCAGCGCTTCTACCTACGACCATGATCTCCCGACGCGGCAGCAATTGGAGGCTGCGCAACGCAGCCAATCCGATGCGGTAAAACAGCAGGAAGCAAACCGCCAAAGGGGCAGATTCCGCATGCGCACAAAGAGGACGAAGCTGAAATCTCCCTGAGCAGCAAATAGAGGAGCGGATGGCGTCCTAAAGATTTCTTGCCGACCGAGCGGTGCTTGGCTCCAAGGCCTTTCCGCTCCGGTCCGTCGAAAAGCCCGCCTCAGGCAGGCTTTTCCTGTTTGCAGCAAAAGCTCGGGCGGCCGTCAGGCTGCCCCAAACGGCACGGCGACGAAGGTCTTGTTGCCGTCGCGTTCGACGAGCAGCAGCACCGACTTGCGGCCGGCCTTGCCGGCATCGGCGATTGCGGTCTTGACGTCGCGGGCATTGTGGACCGGTCTGTCGTTCACCGAGACGATGACATCGCCCGACTGGATGCCGGCGGCAGCCGCCGACCTGTCCGGGTTGACCTTGGCGACAACCGCGCCGCTGACCGAGCGCGGCAGGTTGAGCTGCTGGCGCACATCGGGCGTCAGATCGGCAAGGCCGATGCCGAGGCTCGGCTGGCCGGTGCTCTGGTCTTGGGCGTCGGGGCTTTCAGCCGCGGCCTGCTTCTGCCCTTCCTCATTGGTGCCGACGGTGACGTTGAGATCGATGGTCTTGCCGTCGCGCCAGACGCTGAGTGATTTTTTGGCGCCCGGCGAAAGATCGGCGACCAGGCGCGACAGGTCCTTCGGCGTCTTGACGCTCTCGCTGCCGACCGATGTGATGATATCGCCGGGCTTCAGGCCGGCATGGGCGGCCGGCGTATCGTCGGTGACGGCGGCGACCAGCGCGCCGCCGGTCTTGTCGAGGCCGACCGCATCGGCGACATCCTTGGTGACCGGCTGGATCTGCACGCCGAGATAGCCGTGATCGATCGAGCCGTCCTTCTGCAGCTTGGCGACGATCGCCTTGGCCTCATCGGAGGGAATGGCGAAACCGACGCCGACGCTGCCGCCGTTCGGCGAATAGATGGCGGTGTTGATGCCGACGACATTGCCGCTGCGATCGACAAGCGGGCCGCCGGAATTGCCGTGGTTGATCGGCGCGTCGATCTGGATGAAATCATCATAGGGTCCGCTGTGCAGGTCGCGGCCGCGCGCCGAGACGATACCGGCCGTGACAGTGGTGCCGATGCCGAAGGGGTTGCCGATCGCCAGGATCTGGTCGCCAAGCTTCAGCCTGTCGGAATCGCCCCAGCCAATGGTCTGCAGCGGCTTCGGTGCCTCTATCTTCAGCACGGCGACATCGGATTTCGGATCGGTGCCGATTAGATTGGCCGGCAGTTCCGTGCCGTCATCCAGCATCACCTTGATGTCGACGGCATTGTCGATGACATGGTTATTGGTGACGATCACCCCGTCAGCACTGATGATGAAGCCGGAGCCGAGCGCCATTGCCTGCTGCGACGGCCGGTTTTTCGGCGCCTGGTGCGGCAGCGGGATGCCCTGGTCCTCGAAGAACTGGCGGAACTGCTCATCCATCGGCGACTCCTGCTCTCCGGCGCTGACATCGGTCGCCTTCATTGTCGTGGTGATGGTGACGACGGCAGGCTTGTCGGCATCGACGATGGACGCGAAGGAGCCGCTGGGGGCAAGAACGCCGCCGGCATCAGAAGGCGCGGCAAAGGCGCTGGAGGCGTTGATGGCGAAGGGCAGGCATGCCGCGCCGGCGATGATGGCGGCCCCGAAAAGGGCTGCGGTGCGATGGTTGCGGAGGATGTGTGACATGGTGGTGATCCCTTGGACGGTGGTCCCTTGCGAGAGCGTTGGCTTTGGATGGCGTCGTGGTTCCATGTCCTGGGACCTGGCGTCGGATGGTGTTTGGCGCCAATTCCTCTTGGGAACGCGCAGTCGTCAGTGGCGGCGACCGGGGGAAGAGAAGAATTGGCGCTGGGGATTCATATGATCCCGGCAAGCGGATTTACAAATTAAAGTTTGATCATGTTTATATTGCCGATTTGTAAGATATGACCGGAATTTAATCTTCGCTCACCCAGCGTTTGAGCTTCCAAAAAATCCGGCCTGATTTTGCCTCGCTTGGCCGCCGCCGCGATGTTTTCATTCGAAAATAAATGGACTTATGCCCGGAGGTGGTGATCCGATCGCCACATGCGCCCGTAATTTGCCGGCAGACGATCCCGCTGCTGCTTCTGGAAGTTATAGTCCAGGATCCTGTTGCGAATATAAAATGTTAGTAGACTCTAAATTATTTCTTCTTCAAAAAGTAAAGACCGCGATTCGAGGGCAAGCGTCTCGCGGGCGACGTATAAGGGGGGATGAGGGCAGCAGTGGAGCGGGGGCGGAAAGCCAGGCGCGGCGMGCATGTGAAGTTGAGCGATGTGGCGAAGAAGGTGGGGGTCAGCCCCATCACGATTTCGCGCGCGCTTCGCAATCCTGAAATCGTCTCGGAGGATCTGCGTCAGACCATCCTGCGCACGGTAGACGAGATGGGCTACATCCCCAATCTTGCCGCCCGGGCGCTCGCCGGCCTCCATAACGGCATCATCGGCGTCATCACGCCCGCTTTGCACCAGCACGGCTTTGCCGGCCTGATGATCGGCATCGAGGATTGCTTGCGCGCCACCGAATTCCGCGTGCAATATTCCAGTACGCTCCATCATGCCGACGGCGAGGCCGGCGAACTCAGATCCTTCCTGACGCAGAAGCCGGCTGGCGTCATCATCGCCGGCGCCGAATCCTATCGTGATCTCCTGCCGCTGATCGAGAATGCCACCTGTCCGATCGCCCATATCACCGATCTCAGCCAGGAGCCGGCAAGGCTGGTCGTCGGCCTTGATCATCACGCGGCAGGCGCCGAACCCACCCGCTTCCTGCTGTCGAGAGGCTATGAGAGGATCGGCTTCATCGGCCGCGGCACGGATATTCGCTCGCTCCGCCGGAAGGAAGGCTATCAGGCCGCGATGCGGGAAGCTGGCCGTTTCGATCCCGATCTTGCCATTGGCGGAAATGAGGGAAGCAGCACCGGCCTCGGCAGGGAATTGTTTGCCCGCCTGTTGCAGCGCGTGCCGGATATCGATGCCGTCTTTGCCCAAAGCGACGATCTGGCGCTCGGCGTGCTCATCGAATGCGCAGCGCGCGGCATCCGCGTGCCAGAGGATGTCGGTATCTGCGGCTTCAACGATCTGGAATTTTCAGCCTTCACCCAGCCGACGCTGACGACGGTGCAGATTCCACGCTACGAAATCGGCTACCGCGTCGCCGACATGCTGCTGCGCGCCGTCCGCGACGAACCGCCCGGCGAAGACAAGGTCGATTGCGGCTTCTCCATCATCCCGCGCGGCTCGACACGCTAGCGCGTCTTGACGCGGCAATCTGGTACGACCTGCCAGCTTTGTGTCTGCCGATATCAGCCCAGTGTTCCTGCAAATCGTTCCGGCCACCGCTCACGTTGAAAAACCTCCGTCAGGAAGTCGATGAACACCCTTGTCTTGGAGGGCAGCAGGGTGCGGTTTGCATAATAGATCGAAATCGGGCCTGCATCGGCATACCATGCCGGGATCAATCGGATCAGCTCGCCGCTCTCCAGATAGCCAAGAGCATCCGCCTTGGCGATCATCGCGACACCAAGGCCGAGCAGCGCGGCGGATCGCATTGCCGCGGGATCGTTGACGACGATCGTCTCTTTCAAGGCCGCAGGCTGCTCATCTCCAGCAAGATTGCGCATCTGCCGCTGGTGAATTCGACCCGTCCGCATCGAGCGCATGACGATACCGTCGAGTTCGTGCAAGCCGGACGGATCATGAGGCGGAACCCGATCGCCCATATATCCCGGTGATGCCACGGGGATAATGTGAGCGGGCGCCAATGCCCTGGCGATGATGCCGGGCGTCAATTCGAACCCTCCGCCGATCGCAGCATCATAGCCCTCGGCGATCAGATCGACCTGTCTGTTTTCGAACATCCATTCCGGCCGGATCATCGGATATCGCCGCATGAACTCCGGCAATAGCGGAAGGATGTAGCCGATGCCGAGTGTCGGGCTCATGCTGAGTTTCAGCACGCCGGATGGTTCGGACTGTTCGCTCGATGCCTCCGAGATCGCTCCCTGCAGGCTGTCCAGATGGTCACGGATTGAAAGCAGAAAGCGCTCGCCTGCTTCCGTGAGCGTCAGGCGTCGGGTGCTTCGTTGAAACAGCCTGAGCTTCAGGTTGCCTTCAAGGGCTGCGACATTGCGGCTGACCGCCGCCGGCGTCAGGCCGAGCCGCCGTGCCGCCGAGGAGAAGCTGCCAAGCTCGGCGCTGCGCACGAAGGATTCCAGGTTTGCAAGCGTCTCCATGTCGTGACTTTCAATGAATGCTTGAAATTGATAACAGGCAATTCCGTCTAATCACAAGGGAATAACGAGGCGATATTCGCTCCATCGAAACCAAACAATGGAGTTATCGCAATGACCATCGGTATCATTGGCGCCGGCAAGATCGGTTCCGCCTTCGCCCGAGCCCTTGCCCGCAACGGCATCGCTGCCACGATCTCGAACAGTCGCGGCCCTGACACATTGCAGGAACTGACCGAGGAGCTGTCGCCGCACATTACGGCGGGGCCGATCGAACAGGCGGCGAAAGCCGACCTCGTCCTTGTCGCCGTTCCTTGGTCAAAGCTTCCCAACGCATTGGCGGGTCTTCCCGACTGGGCAGGCCGCATCGTGATCGACGCCAACAACCCCATCGAAGGACCGCTGTTCAAACCGGCTGAGCTGAATGGCCGCTTGTCGACGGAAGTCTTCGCGAGCCTGGTGCCCGGCGCTCGCGTCGTGAAGGCATTCAACCATCTTCTGGCGCATCTGGTTTCAGCTGATCCCCGCGCCGAGGGTGGCAGCCGCGTGCTCTTCTATTCCGGCGACGATGCCCAATCGAAGGCCGAGGTGGGGGCGCTGATCTCCAGACTGGGATTTGCCGGCATCGATCTCGGGCCGATTTCGATCGGCGGCAAGCTCGCGCAATTCCCCGGCGGGCCGTTGCCTGTCCTCAACCTTGTCAAATTCGGATGAACAGCGACCGGCCGGATCAATCCGGCCGATCTGCTCGAACTAGGCATAGCCCGGATTATTCCCTATACCGAGGGAATGACGATCACTGTGCTGAAAAATGGATAATACGGGACTGTCTCTCGACAGAATGCGCACCTTTGTTCGCGTCGCCGAACGCGGCAACCTGTCGATGGTCGCAAGAGAGCTGGGTATCGGTCAATCCACCGTGACGCGGCACCTCAATGAACTTGAAGAGGCTGTCGGCGTACCGCTTCTGAGCCGAACCACGCGTCGCGTGACCCTGACCGACGAGGGCAGCCGCTATTATACCAACTGCCTGCAGATATTGCGCCTGGTCGAGCAGGCTGCTGAAGAAGCAAGAGATGCCCGTCAGGCCCCCGCGGGCGCTGTTCGGCTTTCCTGTACGGCAGCGCTCGGCGTGATGCACATCACGCGCCTGATCTTTGATTTCCAGGACAAGCACCCGGACATCCGGGTCGATCTCAACCTGACGGACGAGCGTATCGACCTGGTTCGCGAAGGCGTCGACGTCGCACTCCGTCTTGGGCCTCTCGCCGASAGCGCGATGAAACTTCATGCGCTCGGAGAAAGCCATCGGCTGCTGGTGAGCGCCCCGACCTATCTGTCCGTCCATGGACGGCCGGAGCGCCCAGCTGATCTGTCACGCTACGAAACCGTCGTGATGTCCAATGTGGCGGGGAGCGATCAGCTCGTTCTTTCCTCTCCCGATGGCACAAGCCTGATGATCCCCGTCAGCGGCAAGTTGCGCGTCGATCACGGACTTGCGGCGCGCGAAGCCTTTGCCGCCGGACGCGGCATCGGTCCCGCACATCTCTGGTTGGTTCACGATCTTCTGGACGACGGCCAGCTCGAGGTCGTGCTTGGCGACTATCGTCCTTTACCGGTTCCTGTGAGCTTGCTGATCGTTCCAGAGCGTGCAGCCATTGCCCGCGTTCGGCTTCTCGTCGACTTTCTTGTCGCCGAGGTTTCCAAATTGCCGGGAATCCGGCCGTCATGATTTAGAGTCCGAAGGACCGCTTTTCGCCACGCCACCCCGTCGTTCGCAGATATTGCTCCCAGTTGAGCGTGTCGGGGTTCAGGCGACGGCTCCATTCAAGATCGTGCTCCTTGCCGAAATAGCCGTAGTCGACAGCATATTCGACCATCCCCAGAATCTCTCGAACGAGAAGTTCGTTGGCGGCAAACTCTGGAAAATAGCGCAGCAGGCCATCCCGGGTGAAAGCGTTTCGATACGCGGCCTTGAGCCCGGTCACGTGCTGAAAGGTTTCGATCATTTCGCGCGGAGAAATGATGTCGCCGACGATCGGCAGCGTTTTGCCGTTGTAACGCTCGGGGTTTGAGAAAATTTCAAGCACGACCKGCCCGGTCGCCGTCAGTGGATCGACAAAAGGCGCTCGAAAATCTTCAGGAAGATAAACCGGCAGGAGGAGCGTATCGCCCTCCATGCGCGGCACATAATATTCGAGCAGATTCGTGTAGAAGAATGCCGGCATGACGAAGGAATGAGAGATCGGCAGGCCGCGAATATAGTCGGCAACGCGCGCTTTGTCGGTAAAATGCGGCGCATATTTCGTCCCGCTGGCGATCTTGTCGACATTCTCAAGCGTGCTGAAAACAATATGCCCGACGCCGGCCTCAACGGCGGCATCCGCGAGTTGTCGGCCGAGAGGGGCCTCGATTGTCTCCGGCGGGGCGATCGGCGGCGTCATCAGAAATGCGCCATCCGCGCCTTTGAAGGCCGCAACGAGGTCCTTTTGACGGCCAAGTTCGAGAGGGACGGCTACGATTTCAGCGCCGCGTTCCTCGAGACGTAGAGCTTCAGGTGAATCCTTTTTGCGGGTGAAAGCACGCACCCGGAAACGTTGGCTCTCAAGGAGGGCCGCGGCGACGCTGCGCCCCTGTTTGCTCGTTGCACCGGCAATCGCGATCAGTGGCTTTTCATGTGCAGACATAGAACTTTAAACCTTTCCCTGCCACTGACACCGACTGCAGTGCCAGGCGTCATTTTGCGGGAGGCGGTCGGCCTGCGCCGAGAGTCCACCTCGATGGCGGGCACCCTATCGCAACAGGTTCTATGGCTGTAGATATCTGAAATACATAACATAATGCCAATTTTCGGATAAATGGTGCGGGCCAGCCGCGGATACAAATCGGTTCGCCATCCCGATCAGAACGTCGAAACCGGCGCCGGGATGACCGCAAGCGCCGGAAGCGATCCATGGACTCCGGCGCTGTTTCGCTGAGCAATCAGGGTATCAACAGAATACTGCCCGCCGAGCGTCCGGATTCCATCTCTTCGTGAGCCTTCGCAACATCGGCCAAACGATATTCGGCGCCGATCTGCGAGACGATGCCCATTTCCATCGCGCCGACGGCAGCCAGAGCAGCCTCGCGATATTGTCCGATGTCAGCACACCAGGCCATGATGCTCGGATGGCAGAGCGCCTTGCCGGGGCGAAGTTCTTCGACGGGCACCGGTGGAATAGCACCTGCGGCCTGACCGATGGTGACTGCCATGCCGAATGGTCGGACAGAGCGTATGCTTTTGAGAAGTGTGTCGCCGCCGATCCCGTCATAGGCGACGTCGACACCAAGCCCGTTCGTCAGCCGCTTCACGTCCCCGACGATATCAGCGCCTCGTCCGACAATAAGATGATCGGCCCCATAAGATGCGGCAAGTGCTGCCTTTTCGGCGGAGCCAACCGTCCCGATCACGGTGGCATCGAGCGATCTGGCCCAACGAACGAGGATGCTCCCAAGCCCGCCAGCGGCCGCATGAATCAGAACCTGAGTTCCTGCCCGCACATCATAGGTCTTCTTCAACAGCATATAGGCGGTCATGCCTTTGAGCAGCGAACTCGCTGCCGTTTTCGCCGAAACGGCATCCGGAAGCCTGATCGCCCTTTCGGCGGCAATGTTCCTCGTGGAGCGATAGGCGCCAACCGGAGGCCCGGCATAGGCAACGCGGTCACCCTTTTGGAACAGGGAGACGCCAGAACCGACGTCCTCGACGATGCCTGCCGCCTCGGCGCCGATCACCGCGGGGTAGGAGGGCATGGGGTAGAGGCCCTTTCGGTGATAGACGTCGAGAAAGTTGGTTCCGATCGCCTGATGACGGATCTTTATCTCGCCATGACAGGGAGGTTCAGAATGGTGATGCTCCTCGACATGGAACTGGGTGACGTCACCGGGGGCGTTCAGCCATATGATTTGGTCGGTCATCTCTCGTGCTCCTTCATGGGCACAAATTAAGCCATGGCGTGATGTGTGAAAATTCCCTATTGCTTCACAATGATTGGGAGAGAATTCACAAAAATCGACTGGGACGACCTTCGGCATTTCCTGGCGCTCGCGCAGTCGGGAACGTTGCTTGGTGCCGCAAAGCAGCTCGGCGTCGAACACGCGACGATCAGCCGGCGCGTTTCGTCGCTTGAAGCCAGTCTGGGTCGCAAACTGGTAGACCGCCGCGGACGGCGCATCATGTTGACCTCGGATGGAGAGCAGGTTGCCAGGCACGCAGCTCTTGTCGCCGCGCAGACTGCGGCAATCGAGCAGCTTGGCCGCAGCAGCGCCACGGAATTGCGCGGCCATGTGAGGATCAGCGCGCCGCCCGCTCTCTCAAGCGTGCTGCTCGCAAAGCCGATCGCCGCAGTCAGGCGAGACCATCCGGGTGTTGAGATCACGCTTGTCGGAGAAAAGCGCCTCGCGTCGCTGAACAGACGAGAGGCCGATATCGCCGTGCGAATGTCGCGTCCCGAGGACGGCGACTACGCCATCGTCAAGCTCGGCGAGACGAGCTTCCATCTCTACGCATCAAAGACCTATCTCGAAACGGTTTCCCCGTCGGACTGGACCTTCATCGGTTACGACGAAACCATGAACGCCTCACCGCAACAGCTGCGGCTGATCGAACTGGCCGCCGGCCGGCCGATCGCGGTGCGGTCGTCCGTTCTGGAATTCCAGGCCGCAACCGCACGCCTTGGCGCCGGCGTCGTCATGCTCCCCGATTTCGCCGTCCTGGAGTCCAGCGGTCTCCAGCGCATTGAGACAGAGCAGCCTTTGACAAGAGAGGTTTGGCTGGTTGTCCATTCGGACATCAAAGACGTCCCCTCCGTGCGCGTCGTCACCGATGCGCTGAAGAGCGCTTTGGGGAAGTAGCGCGCGGAACGTTACTCAAACAAAAGCTCCGGCAAACAGCGTCGGCCATTCAACGGCCAGCGAAACGCCGTCTCGCGGCGTCGGTTATGGGTGTATAGAGGGCGACGTGTGTCCCCTCGGGATCGGCAATCTGCACTGTCCGATTGCCCCATGGCAAATCCTTGGGTGCGTGCACGATCGTGACCTGGTCCTTGAGCCGTGCGAATTCCGCATCGACGTCCGATACCATGAACTCGAGAATGGCCGTCCTGTTGGCCCCTGGCTCCGAACTGCCCTCGCTGAATAAGGCCACGGTTTCCGCGCTGCCTATTGCGAGGCTCGCGCCGGGGGTGACGATCTCGGCGAAGACGGGCGCAAGCCAGTCGGCGCGGCAGCCCGTCACAAGCTCATAAAAGGCCACCATGCCTGTCATATCCGAGGCAATGAGGCGGGTGGATGCGAATTTCATGATCTTCTCCCTGATGCGCGACCATCTCTTTCCTTGCTTTTGTGACATAGCCGTGCTGACAGCGTTGTGGCAGCAGGAGTCATCAGGCATGCGAAAAGCAGATCGACTTTTTCAGATCATCCAGATTCTTCGACGGACGAGCCGCCCGGTGACCTCGTCTGAGCTTGCGGATGAACTTGAGGTCGCGCGGCGAACCGTCTACCGCGATATCGCACACCTGATTGCCCAGCGTGTTCCAATCGAGGGCGAAGCGGGGTTCGGCTACGTCCTCGATCCGCGATATGACATGCCGCCGCTCATGCTGACGCCTGACGAGATCGAGGCCGTCGTGCTCGGCGTTCAAATGGTGGCAAGGTTGAATGACGCGGCCATGCGCAATGCCGCCAGCGATGTGATGGCCAAGATCACATTGGTCATGCCGCAGGACCTTCTTCCCTATATTGCCCAACCCGCCGTCGGCATCAAACCGGATGATGCCGGCGGCGATGTGACACGCGATACGCGTCCGCTCAGGTTGGCGATCAGGGAAGGCCGCAAGCTTGAGCTCGACTATCGCGCAGCGGACGGGACGATCACCAGCCGCATCGTGTGGCCTGTGCTTCTCGGCTATGACGACACGCACAGCCTCTTGATCGCGTGGTGCCAATCGAAACAAGCCTTCCGCCATTTCCGTACCGAACGTATCCTCAAAGTCGAGATACTCGGTGAATCCATAGGCATGTCCCGGAGCAAGCTGAGGCAGCAATGGCAGCAGTGGCGCGATGCCGAAATGCGGAAATCCCGTGGGACGCAGTGACGGCGCGAGTTGGTGTCGACTTGCGGCTGGGCGTCAGCGAGTTTTTCGTTGTTAATGTACGACTTGGGAAGCTACCGACATCAATTCCTCGGAATTCGGTGCCTGGAATGTCTGGAGCCCAGCCTCCAGAACTTCAGTGAAGCTCCAGCGTACGATGCCCTCCCGGTCGATTAGGAACTGACCGACAAGCTGCCCGTGGTCGGCAGTCATCATCTGCTGATCGGCTTCCGTAATCTGATATCCTTCCTTCTTGTTGAGAAAGTCGTCCATTGCCATCACGCCCATAGGCTCGGGCAACTCGCCCGGAAGATCGATCCGTATCGCCATGGCCGTGTCGATCCCGACCTCGCGTAAGCCGAAGGCTTGGTGCGAAGCCCGTACCGGGTCGGAAGCAGCAAGAAGATCGGGTATCGGATGGTAACGGAAATAGAGCCGCGCGCGTTCGACCGGGGTGTTTACCACCGCCAGGGATTGGACGCCTTTCTCACGCAGCATCGGGTTGAGATATGCCATGGCCGCGACATGGCGCCGGCAGAACGGACAATGCAGGCCTCGAAACAAACCGATCAACAATGGGCTGCGGCCACGAAAATCATCAAGTGCGATCTTCCCCTCGCGCGAGATCGCGTCGAACACAACGTTGGGGACCCGGTCGCCCGGTTGTAGCGGATGGTCGACATAGTGCGTGGACATGGACAACCTCCTCGCTCGGGGATCAGTCGAGAAAAGGCGCCACGTTAACTGCTTCGAGGTCGAGATTGAGCGCTGCAGGGCCTGACCTCTCGTTTTACCGCACCGCCAGGATCCGATCTAAGAATGGCCCCACATCGGCCCGCGGGCAAGCGGTAAACAGCGAATCGTGAATTGAAAAAGTCGGTTTTCTGCAAACTCTGATTTTTTTAGCGGCCGTAGAGGCCGACAGGGAATCCGCCGCCCTGCAGCCCACGGATCCGGCCTCGGTGAGGGGCCAGTCTTGCTGGCCCCTTATCCCTTGTCAGATGTCGCTTGCGGCACTCGACCAGAGGTCGGCGGCTTCGGCGGCCGTCATGCGCCGTACCTCGGCCTCATGGCTGCGGCTGGCGAAGAGTTCGCTTGCCATGATCTGCTCGGCAAGATCGGCCGGAAGCGAGAGGATGACGCGGGCTTCGCCATTGTGCAGGCCGCCGAGTTCGCTGCGCTTGCCGGTCACCATGCCGCCGGCGACCGTGTTGTTGGTCTCCGGATCGATCAGGATGAAGGAGCCGGAAAGCCGGTTCTGCTCATAGGGGTCGAAGATCGCCGCTTCGTCGAAGATGAGCCGGACTTTGCCGATGGCGTTCATGTAGAGCCGCTGGGCGGCGTTCCAGGTGCCGGTCTTCAGTTCCAGCTGGCTGAGCGGCTGCACCTGCACGCGCTGGCGGCGGCTGCCGCTCTTCAGCCAGTAGCGTTTGCCGGGCTCGATGCCCTCCGGCTGCAGCGCGACGATCTGTGCGTCGAAGGCAAGACCGACCTGCGGCTGCGCGTCGATCGAGACGATCATGTCGCCGCGCGCCACATCCACCTGGCGGTCGAGCACCAGCGTGATCGCGTCGCCGGCAACGGCCGCATTACGGACGAGATCGAAGGTGACGATCTTCGAGACATTGGCGACCATGCCCGACGGCAGGATCATGACGCTGTCGCCTGGCTTGACCGAGCCGCCGGCAACCGTGCCCTGATAACCGCGGAAGCTTTCGCCGGGACGCGAGACGCGCTGCACGGAAAGGCGGAAGCCGACCGTCTGCGACGAGCGCACGGTGGCAAGCTCCAGCGTTTCCACCAGCGTCGGGCCGCTGTACCAGGGCATGGCGGCCTGGCCGGAATAGACGACGTTTTCGCCCTTCAGCGCCGACATCGGAATGGCGGTGATCTGCTTGACGCCGAGCGACAGGGCAAATTCCCGGAAGTCATGGCTGATCTTGTCGAAGCCGGCGCGGTCATAGCCCGTCAGGTCGATCTTGTTGACCGCGAGCACGAACTGCTTGATGCCGAGCAGCGAGGCGATCGTCGCGTGACGGCGCGTCTGCTCGAGAATGCCGAAGCGCGCATCGACCAGCAGGATGGCGAGATCGGCGGTCGAGGCGCCGGTCGCCATGTTGCGGGTATATTGCTCGTGGCCGGGCGTGTCGGCGACGATGAAGGAGCGCTTGTCGGTCGAGAAATAGCGATAGGCGACATCGATGGTGATGCCCTGTTCGCGCTCGGCCTGCAGACCGTCGAGCAGCAATGCGAAGTCGGGCAGGCCGAGATCGTTCTGCTTGCCGGTTGAATCGCGCTGCAGGGTGGCGGCCTGGTCTTCCTTGACCGCCTTGGTGTCCCAGAGCAGGCGGCCGATCAAGGTCGATTTGCCGTCATCGACGCTGCCGCAGGTAATCAGGCGCAGCGGCCTGGTATCGCGCACGGCCTTGACCGGCTCGGCGGCGGGCAGGCTGACCACGGTTGCGGCCGAGACGGCGGTTTGGGCTGCGGTCATCTCAGAAATATCCTTCACGCTTCTTCTTTTCCATGGAGCCGGACTGGTCGCGATCTATGGCGCGGCCCTGGCGTTCGGACACCGTTGCGATTTCGAGTTCGGCAATCACCTCTTCGAGGGTGGTGGCCTGTGAGCGGATGGCGCCGGTCAGCGGGAAGTCGCCGAGGGTGCGGAAGCGGATCATGCCTTCCTGGCGGACTTCGCCGGGCAGCAGTTCCAGGCGCGGATCCTCGGCCAGGATCATCATGCCGTCGCGCTCCACGAAAGGCCGCTTCTTGGCGTAATAGAGCGGCACCAGCGGAATGTCCTCGGCCTGGATGTAGCGCCAGATATCGACTTCGGTCCAGTTCGACAGCGGGAAGGCGCGCACGCTCTCACCCTTGCGGATCATGCCGTTATAGATGTTCCAGAGTTCCGGCCGCTGGTTGCGCGGATCCCAGCGATGATCGGGCGTGCGGAAGGAATAGATGCGCTCCTTGGCGCGGCTGGCTTCCTCGTCGCGCCGCGCACCGCCGAAAGCAGCATCGAACTGGCCGGCATCGAGCGCCTGCCGCAGCCCCTCGGTTTTCATGATGTCGGTGAAGGCGGCCGATCCATGCGTAAACGGCGTGATGTTTTCGGCCTTGCCGCGCGGATTGATGTGCTCGATCAGATCGAGATCATACTTCTTCGCGGTCTCGTCGCGGAAGGCGATCATCTCGGAGAATTTCCAGCCGGTGTTCACATGCAAGAGCGGGAAGGGCACGCGGCCGGGATAGAAGGCCTTGCGCGCCAGGTGCAGCAGCACTGAGGAGTCCTTGCCGATCGAATAGAGCATGACGGGACGCTCGAATTCGGCCGCAACCTCGCGGAAGATGTGGATGGATTCGTTTTCCAGCGCTTTCAGATGCGGGTCGAGCGGCGCCTTGGCGCTCTGCGGATTGCTGAGTTCCGTATCCGGACGGCTATCGGGCATGTGTTACTCCAGGCTATCGGTCGTTTACGGCTCGCCGCAAAACTTGATGTTGGCTTTCCCAGGGAATGTTGACTTTCCCAAGGCTGCGGCGGTCGCCGCGCCCTGATTGGGAAAGCCGTGGGGTGATTTACTGTGCGGCGATCGCTGCGGCCTCTTCGGCGACGTGCAGGCCGCATTCGCGCGTTTCGTCCTGCTCCCACCACCAGCGGCCGGCGCGTTCCGGCTCGCCGGGCTTGATCGCCCGGGTGCAGGGTTCGCAGCCGATCGAGGGATAACCGCGGGCGTGCAACGGATTGACCGGCACGCCGTTTGCGGAAACGAAGGCCTTGATCGCCTCCAGGTCCCAGTCGGCGAGCGGATTGACCTTCAGCAGGTGGCGTTCGGCGTCGTATTCGGCAAAGGGCGTTTCGGCGCGGTTGGCCGATTGGCCGCGGCGCAGGCCGGTGACCCAGATCGCAGCACCTTCGAGGGCACGCGCAAGCGGCTTCAGCTTGCGCACGCCGCAACAGGCATGGCGGGCTTCGACGCTCTCGTAGAAACCGTTGAGGCCGTATTGCGCCGCATAGGCGTCGATATCGGCCTTCTCGGGCTCGAAGCGATGGATATGGATGTCGTACTGGCTTTCGGTCTCGTCGATCAGCGACAGCGTCTCGGCAAACAGCCGGCCGGTCTGCAGCGTCGCGATATCGATCGGCAGGCGGTGCGTGCCGATCTCGGCGGTGATCACCTGGTCCTCGATGCCGAGTGACGTCGTGAACACCACCCGGCCGCCAAGGCCGGAGACCAGCGACAGACGTCCGGCAAGGTCGAGGCCCGCCAGTCTGTCGTTCAGCGCCTCGGCTTCCGCAATCGGCCCTTCTTCCGCAATCCTATTGATAGCAGTCATGAGATTCCTGTCCTTTGTTGACGGGAGTATCGCAGTTCACGCATGGATCGGACAGAAAAAGGGATTTCGAAAGCTGCGGCCGGAGGAGCAAATATCTCTCCGAAGCTGCCGCGATGCAGAAAAGCAGCCGCCTGCGGATGAAAATCCACATCGGCAGTTCGAATGTCTATAGAAATAGTAGAGTTACACGCAGCCTGTCAATCCGAAATCTGAAGTGATGCCGAAAATGGTGCAGAAGGCGCGGTTTTGGCATAGATTAAGTGCGCTTGGCCGAGAGCAAAAAACAAGGCCAAAACGCTTGTCTCTCAAGGCTTTCTCCGGCGCGTTCAAATTCCGTTCATGCTGGTTGTGCCATAGAGGTGAAAGTACTTCCGTAGCGGTGCGGAAATTCGCGCCGCCTGTGTGTGTCGATGGTCAAAAATGATTACGCAAAAGGCGAAATATGCGCTGCGGGCGCTCACGGTCTTGGCTGATGCCGATGCCGATGAACCGGTGATGATTTCCGATATCGCGGCGCAGCAGAAGATCCCGAAGAAGTTCCTCGAACAGATCCTGCTCGACCTGAAACATCACGGCGTCGTCGCCAGCCGTCGCGGCAAGCAGGGCGGTTATCTGCTGCTGAAGCCCGCCCACACGATTACCTTCGGCGAGATCCTGCGCATCATCGACGGCCCGATCGCGCCGCTGCCGTGCCTCTCGATCACGGCTTACCGCAGATGCGACGATTGCGATGGCGAACAGAACTGCCAGATCCGCCACGTCTTCGCCAAGGTGGCCGACGCCACCCGCAAGGTGCTGTTCTCGACGACCATCGCCGATGCCATCGCCCCAAAGCACAGCGCCGAAGTCACCCGGCTGCTGGCGTAAGGTCAGGTTCCAGATCCGGCCGCCCATCGGAAAAGGTTAGAGCGGCTCTACTTCCGTGAAAACGCCGAATTCCAGATTGCCGGGATAGGCGCTGCGATGTCTGCTGCCGAACGAGCTTGATCGCAAGAAGTAATCGCCATCCCGGTTTGAATTTTCAACCTGATCCCACGTCAGAAAACGGAGGGTTTTCCAATGGCCGATGCCCGGTGCGCTTGCGGCGCTCTCACACTCACGCTCCCGGAACAAGCAAAACTGGTTGTCGCCTGTCACTGCCTCGACTGCCAGCGGAGGACCGGCGCGCCATTCGGCGTCGGCGCCTTTTATCCGGCCGAGGCCGTCAGCATTTCGGGAGCGAGGAAAGAGTTCACCCGCGATGGGGCAAGCGGCGGAAAGGTGCACATCTATTTCTGTCCGAACTGCGGCTCATCGGTCTGTTGGACGGCCGACAAGCTGCCGGCGATGATCGGCGTAGCCGTCGGCGCGCTGGCGGACCGCCATTACCCCGCCCCCGTCCTGTCGATTTTCGAGCAGTCGAAACATGACTGGGTGCGGATGGATACCGCCGTCGAACGTTTCCATCAAAGCAGTGTGGCAAAACGCTGAAAGCGAGACCGGGGCAAAGCGGCCGAGTAGAAGGGGTTCGCTTTTTGGCGCGCGCTCCGCATCACCGGTCGCTGACGGCGGCGCGCGGGTTGATCCACGGCTCCTGGTTCGAGCGCGCCAGCGGCTGTTTGCCGAGGATATGGTCGGCTGCCTTCTCTCCCGTCATGATCGACGGCCCGTTCAGGTTGCCATAGGTGACGTGCGGGAAGATCGAGCTGTCGGCGACGCGCAAGCCATCGACGCCGATCACCCGCGTTTGCGGATCGACCACCGCCATCGGATCGTCCTTGGCGCCCATCCGGCAGGTGCCGCAAGGGTGATAGGCGCTTTCCAGATGTTCGCGCAGGAAGGCGTCGATCTCGTCGTCGCTTTGCACGCCTTCGCCCGGCTGGATCTCCGGGCCGCGATAGTCGTTGAAGGCGCTCTGTCCGAAGATTTCGCGGGTGAGGCGCACGCAGTGGCGGAATTTCTCCCAATCCTCGGCATGGCTCATATAGTTGAAACGCAGCACCGGATCGGCCTTGGGGTCGGCGGAGCGTAAGCTCACGCTGCCGCGCGATTTCGACAGGTTGTAGCCGACATGAACCTGGAAGCCGTGGCTCTTCGCCGCCGCCTTGCCGTCATAGCTGATTGCCACCGGCAGGAAATGGTACTGGATGTCGGGTTGCTTCAGCCCTGCTGCAGACCGCAGGAAGGCGCAGGCCTCGAACTGGTTGGAGGCGCCGAGCCCGCCGCGCGAGAGCAGCCATTGCGCGCCGGCCACGCCCTGCCAGAACCACGGCAGCCAGGAATAGAGCGACACCGGCTTGGTGCTGACCTGCTGGAAGTAGAATTCCATATGGTCCTGCAGGTTGGCGCCGACCCCCGGCCGGTCGGCCTTCACCGTAATGCCCATGTCTTGCAGATGCTCGCCGGGACCGATGCCCGACAGCATCAGCAGCTTCGGTGAGTTGAAGGAGGATGCAGAAACGATCACCTCGCGGTTCGCCTTCACCACCTCTATTCTGCCGTTGCGTTCGATCTCGACGCCTGTGGCACGTCCGTCCTCGATCACGATCCTCTGCGCAAAGCCGTAGACGATCCTGACATTGTCCCGTTTCAGCGCCGGTTTCAGATAGGCATTGGCGGCAGACCAGCGGCGGCCGCCGAAGATGGTCTGCTCCATCAGCCCGAAGCCTTCCTGCTTGCTGCCGTTATAATCTTCCGTCGTCTCGAAACCCGCCTGTTTGCCGGCCTCGACGAAGGCTTGGAAGAGCGGATTGGTGAAGCCGCCGCGCTGGACATGCAGCGGCCCGTCGGTGCCGCGCCAGCCCTCTTCGCCGCCATGCGAATGTTCCATCCGCTTGAAATAGGGAAGCACGTCGGCATGGGCCCAGCCGCTGGCGCCGAGCTCTTCCCAGCGGTTGAAGTCCTCGGCATGACCGCGCACATAGACCATGCCGTTGATCGAGGAGGAGCCGCCGATCACCTTGCCGCGCGGCGCGGTGATGCGCCGGTTGTTGAGGTTGGCCTCCGGCTCGGACAGATAACCCCAATTATATCTCTTCATGCTCATCGGCCAGGCAAGGGCCGCCGGCATCTGGATGAACGGCCCGAAATCGCTGCCACCCGCCTCGATGACGATGACGCTGTTCTTGCCGTCCTCGGAGAGGCGATAGGCGAGGGCGGAGCCGGCGGAGCCCGAGCCGATGATGACGAAATCTGCTTGTTGCATGACGTTCCCTTAGATTCTTTTGCAACGGTTCGAAGACCCCGCCCCAAACCCCTCCCCACAAGGGGGAGGGGCTGAATTTGCCGCTCCGCCTCACTTCAAAATCGGCGCCACAAGCGATGAGATCGAAGGAGGGTAAAACCGGTGCCGCATACTAGCCCCTCCCCCTTGTGGGGAGGGGTTGGGGAGGGGTCTTGCACCCTTCAATACGGCGCCACCACCGGCCCCATGCCGACATAGACCGTCTTCAGCTCGGAATAATGCTCCAGCGCGGCCAGCGAATTCTCGCGGCCGAAGCCGGATTGTTTCGAGCCGCCGAAGGGGATTTCCACCGGGCAGAGATTATAGGTGTTGATCCACAGCGTGCCCGCTTCCAGCCGGTCGACGACGCGATGGGCGCGGGTGAGGTCGGCGGTGAAGACGCCGCCGGAAAGGCCGAATTCGCTGGCATTGGCCCGCGCAATCACCTCGTCCTCGGCGTCGAAATCGAGCACACACATGACCGGCCCGAAGATCTCCTCGCGGGCGATGGTCATGTCGTCGGTGACATCGGCAAACACCGTCGGCTGCACGTAATAGCCTTCGCCGGAGACGTTGTTCGGAATGCCGCCGCCGGCAATCAGGCTCGCGCCCTCGGCCTTGCCCTTCTCGATGTAGGAGATCACTTTCTCGCGCTGCGCCCAGGAGACCATCGGCCCGACCTGCGTCGCCTCGTCCATCGGATCGCCGATCAGCATTGCCTCGGTGCGGATCTTCAGCCGCTTCAGGAACTCGGCCTTAACAGTCTTCTGCACGAAGACGCGCGTGCCGTTCGAGCAGACCTGGCCGGTCGAATAGAAATTGCCGAGCATCGCGCCGCCGACCGCCGAATCGAGATCGGCATCGTCGAAGACAATGAGAGGCGACTTGCCGCCGAGCTCCATCGTCACGTGCTTGAGGTTGCCGGCGGCAGCCGCCGCCACCCTGCGGCCGGTCGGCACCGAGCCGGTCAGCGACACCTTGGCGACATCGGGATGGTTGACCAGCAGCGGCCCGGTGTCGCGGTCACCCTGGATCACATTGAAGAGCCCCTTCGGCAGTCCCGCCTCATACAGGATCTCGGCGATCTTCAGCGCCCCGAGCGGTGTGTTCTCGGAAGGCTTGAACACCATGGCATTGCCGCAGACAAGCGCCGGCGCAGCTTTCCAGCAGGCGATCTGCTGCGGATAGTTCCAGGCGCCGATGCCGACGCAAACGCCGAGCGGCACCCGCTTGGTATAAGCAAAGTCCTGACCGAGCGGGATCTGCGAACCGTTGAGACCGGCCGGCGCAATGCCGCCGAAGAATTCGAAGGCATCCGCACCCGAGGTCGGGTCGGCGACAACAGTCTCCTGGATCGGCTTGCCGGTATCGAGCGTCTCGAGTTCGGAGAGGGCCCGGTTTCTCTCGCGCATGATGTCGGCCGCCCGCTTCAGGATGCGCCCGCGCGCCATCGGGCTCATCGCCGCCCATTCCGGCTGGGCGCGTTTGGCCGCTGCGATCGCCCGTTCGACGATCGCGGGCGTTGCGGCATGCAGCCGTGCGATCACCTCGCCAGTCGCGGGATAAAGGCTCTCGATGACGGTGCCGTCGGTATCCTCGACATATTCGCCGTCGATGAAGTGCGAGGCTTTCGGCTGGGCTTTCATGTCATTTGTCCTTGGGTGGTTCGATGTGGTCGTTCCTTCTCCCTCCGGGGAGAGGGGGAGGCGGTGGCCAAAAGCGCATTCAGATAATCTTCCGTCAGCGCGATCGAGGCTTCAATGCCGATCGGCGCCGATTTCAGACTTTGCCTGATATAGAGCCCGTCGATCATCGCCGCAGCGCCCTCGGCGATGCGTTCTGCGGCGTCGGCGGGCAGCAGCGCCTTGAGGTCGGCCAGCAGATTGGAGCGCAGCCGCCTGGCATAGATCACCAGGAAACGGCGCGTCTCTTCCGAACGCTGCGCTTCGGCGTAGAAGGCAAGCCAGGCGGCAATCGTGCCCGGCGCAAACTGGTCGGCATGGAAGCTGACGCGGATGATGGCCGCAAGCCGCGCCCGCGGCGTCCTGGCGGCCTTAAGCGCCGCCACCGTGTCGTTGCGCAATTGTCTCAGAAGCGAGCGGATCGTCTCGATCAGCAATTGTTCCTTGCTGCCGAAATAATGATGGGCAAGGGCTGGCGACACGCCAGCCTGCCGGGCGATGTCGGACATGGTGACGGTTAGCGAGCCGTGATCGCCGATCACCCGCAGCGCCGCATCGACAAGCGCCTTGCGGCGCACCCGCTCCATTCCGACCTTCGGCAAACCGCGCCAACTCCTATGAACCGGAGCTAAGTTATTTTTGATTGACTGATCAATCAATAAAAATCTTTCTCGATTTGATTTAGCGCAGATCTTTTCTTGAAAAATTGCTGCAGCATATGTTGAATCCAACAGGAGGTGCGTCATGGCCGATGTCTTCGAGGGAACGCCGACATCTTCGCTGCAGTCGAAATGGATCTGGTTCGTCGGCCTCGGCGTGCTGCTGCTCGTCTGCGGTCTGATCGCGCTCGGCAATCTGATGCTCGCCACCGTCGTCTCGGTCTATTATGTCGGCATGCTGATGCTGGCCGGCGGGGTGATCTATCTCGTTCATGCCTTCCAGGTGCGCGGCTGGGATCATGTCCTGTTCTGGATGCTGAGCGGCCTGCTCTATGTGCTTGCCGGCATCTGCGCCTTCGTCAATCCGATCCTGACTTCGGCGGCGCTGACGCTGTTTCTCTCGCTCGCCCTCGTCATCGCCGGCGTCTTCCGCAC
>NZ_JBFTQY010000062.1:0-37601 GCF_056399245.1 Rhizobium sp. 01N447_2 | reverse complement strand
GGCATAGCGCGGAGCTGTACTGGGTCCAGTCCGACGTTGTCGCTTCGAGCGTTGCCTTCACCGAATGGCGGACGTTCGAATATTCGAAATCCTTGGTGACGGTGCCGTTGAAGCCCCAGGTCTTGTTTTCGATCTCGTTGTTGCGTCCATAGGCGACATTGGCCGCTGTGCGGCCGTTCGTGCCCGATTCCTTCTTCAGGTCCTGCCAATAGAGTACCGCGCGGGCGGAGGTGAAGAAAGCGTCAGACGATGTGGCTTCATAATCGTAATCGAGGGAAACGCGGTCGCGGTCGTTCAGCTCACGGGCATCATAATTGTCGATCATATAGGTGCGCCCGGTCCCCTGCAGATCTCTTTTGTCGGTCTGGAGATCGCGACGGAACCGTTCGGCCGTCAGGCCGAGGCGGTGGCCGCCCTCGAATTCCTGGCGGAGCTTGAAGAGCAGATTGTGTTGGTCGAAATCGGCAGGATCTGCCTCGGTGCGAAAACGACCGTAAACGTTGTTGTTGCCCATATTCTCCCGCTCATGCCCCTTGCGGTAGCCGCCCTGGAAAAGGATCGACGTGTTGCCGATCTTCTTGGCAGCGGCGGCCGATCCGGAAATGCTGCGGTCTTCGCTGTCATAGGTCGACTTGACGATCGCACCCCAGTCGCGGCCTTCCGGAATAAGATCCTCCGGCTCCAGCGTGTTGACGACGATGGCGCCGCCGAGCATGCCCGAGCCGCCCCGGCTCGAATCCGCGCCGCGTACGATATCGAGCGACGATAGCGAATTGAAATCGAAGGTGTCGCCGCCGCCGTTGGCGTTGGCCGGCGCGAAGGCCCCCTGGCGTGAACTGTTCGAGAGATAGGGAATCGGAATGCCATCGACGATGGTCAGGATGCGCGGGCCGGAGAGGCCGCGCAGATTGATGCCGGCATCGCCACGTGAGGCGTTAATGCCCGGATCGACGCTGCGCCCGAGGTCCTCGATATTGGTGACCTGCTTCTCATCGAGCTTCTTGTCGGTAATCTCGGTCGAAACCGGCGTGTCGGCGACGCTGCCCGGCGCCACGCGTTTGCCCTTGACGACGATCTTCTGCAGGACGGTGCTGTCCTCCGCCGTGGCTTGCGGCGTGGCTGCCGTAGCGCTTTGCGCGAAAGACTGCGAAACAGGAAGAACAACTGTGGCTGCCGTGCAGACCAATAGAACCGAACGCCAATGCCGGACGATCATAACCTACCCCTTAATGATGATTACCGGGCTGGCTGGTCGTGGCGCGTCGAACGCTCGAGGGGCTGGCTGGGCTTTTGCGGATGAAGACGATGTAAAATCCCGCCTTCTTTTTGCCGCATAAAAAACATGATGAACATTGTCAACATAAAGCGGCGACTTATGTTGAATATCAAGTTTTAATGATCTCTCCGGACGTTGCGAAATTGCAACGAAATCCGCCTGCTTGCGTTATCCCTAGCTATCGACACCAGGGAATCGGATGCGTTGAGAAAACTTGCGATACTGGCGATCCTTCTCGCCGCAACCGCCGTTCTTGCCGGTGCCCGCCTGCCCGTTCACGGTCCTCTGCCACAGCAAAGGCCCGATATCGAGGGCATGTCCGCACCCACCCCCGATTCAAATGCCGAAGGCACGCAACCGCCGCCGGCCGCAGAAATGCCCACTCCTGAACCGAAGCCCGACATTCAAAAACCAGAGACGCAAACACCAGAGATATCGGCACCGAACGAACCGGCGGCACCGAAAACCGAACCCGCCAAACCGATGCAGGGACCGCCACTTCCCCCTGGGAAGGAAACCCCGCAGGCTCCGACCGACGAGAACAAGCCTCCCGCCGCACAAACACTTGAGGAACAGCATCTGACGATCGAGCCCGAAAGCGATGCCGAGCACGCCGAATGCACGGCTGCGCTTCAGGCCCTAGGCGTCGTCTTCAAGGACACGCCGCGCATCGACGACGGCAATGGCTGTGGCATCGACAAGCCGATCATCGTCTCCGAAGCCCTGCCCGGCATCAAGCTGAAGCCGGAGGCGACGATCCGTTGCCCGGCAGCGCTTGCCCTTGCCCGCTGGATGAAGGACAGCGTCATTCCGGCGGCTTCCGCCGCCCTGCCGGAGCAGGGCCGCATCACCACCGTCAACCAGGCAACGTCCTATATGTGCCGCCTGCGCAACGGCGCCGGAACCGGCAAGATCTCCGAACATGCCCGCGGCAACGCCATCGACATTGCGAGCTTCCATTTCGAAAAGGGTGAGGATGTCGCCGTCCGCTCCCGCCGCGAGGATCCGACGCTCACCGGCGCCTTCCAGCGCACCGTTAGCGCAGCCGGCTGCCTCTATTTCACCACCGTCCTCGACCCTGAAAGCGACGCCGCCCATGAGACGCATTTCCATCTCGACGTGATTGAGAGGAAGGGTGGCTATCGCTACTGCCACTAATCATCCCGGTAGGCCGTCACCGGATCAGAACAAGCCTTCGATATAACCCTGATCGTTTAGGAAAATCCGCTCCGCCGACGGTGATTTCGGCAGGCCGGGCATCGTCATGATCTCGCCGGTGATGGCAACGACGAAGCCGGCTCCCGCCGAAAGTCGCACCTCCCGCACGGTGACAATGTGGCCTTCCGGCGCGCCGCGCAGGTTTGGATCGGTGGAGAAGGAATATTGCGTCTTCGCCATGCAGATCGGCAGCTTGCCGTAGCCCTGATCCTCCCATGTCTGCAACTGGTCGCGCACCGCTTTGTCGGCCGTCACCTCGCCGGCATGGTAGATCTTCGAGGCGACGATCTCGATCTTCTCGAACAGCRGAAGATCATCACCGTAAAGCGGCTGGAATTTCGCCTGCCCGGATTCTGCCAGTTCCACCACCTTGTGCGCCAGGTCCTCGATGCCGGCCGAACCCAGCGCCCAGTGGCGGCAGAGAATCGCCTCGGCGCCGAGTCTCGAGACAAATTCCTTGACCGCCGCGATCTCGGCGTCGGTATCCGAAACGAAATGGTTGATCGCGACGACGACGGGCACGCCGAAACGGCGCACATTGGCGACGTGCCGGCCGAGATTGGCGCAGCCCTTTTTCAGCGCCGCGACATCCTCCGTGCCGAGATCTTCCTTCTTCACCCCGCCATTCATTTTCAGCGCTCGGACGGTAGCGACAATGACCGCCGCATCCGGCTTCAGCCCGGCCTTGCGGCATTTGATGTCGAAGAATTTCTCCGCCCCAAGATCGGCGCCGAAGCCCGCTTCCGTCACGACATAGTCGCCAAGCTTCAGAGCCGTATTGGTCGCCGTCACCGAGTTGCAGCCATGAGCGATATTGGCGAAGGGGCCACCATGCACGAAGGCCGGATTATTCTCCAGCGTCTGCACCAGGTTCGGCTGCATCGCATCTTTCAAGAGCACCGCCATGGCGCCATCGGCTTTCAGGTCGCGCGCATGCACCGGTGTCCTGTCGAAACGATAGCCGATGATGATGTCGCCGAGCCGCCGCTCCAGATCCTTGAGATCGGTGGCAAGGCAGAGGATCGCCATCACTTCGGAGGCGACGGTGATGTCGAACCCACCCTGGCGCGGGAAGCCGTTGGCGACGCCGCCAAGCGAGGAAACCATGCTTCTGAGCGCCCGGTCGTTCATGTCCATGACCCTCCGCCAGGTGATCCGGCGGATGTCGATATTCTCTTCGTTGCCCCAGTAGATGTGGTTGTCGACCATCGCAGCCAGCAGATTGTGCGCAGATGTGATCGCATGGAAATCGCCGGTGAAATGCAGGTTGATGTCTTCCATCGGCACGACCTGCGCATAACCGCCGCCCGCCGCCCCGCCCTTGACGCCGAAGCACGGACCGAGCGAGGCCTCGCGGATGCAGACAACGGCTTTCTTGCCGATCCGGTTCAGCCCATCGCCGAGCCCGACCGTGGTCGTCGTCTTGCCCTCGCCCGCCGGCGTCGGATTGATCGCAGTGACGAGGATCAGCTTGCCATCCTTCTTGCCCGCTTGCGCGGCGATGAACTCGGCGCTGACCTTCGCCTTGTCGTGACCATAGGGAACGAGCTGCTCGACCGGAATGCCGAGTTTCGCCCCGATTTCGAAGATCGGCTTTTTGGCCGCGGCGCGCGCGATTTCGATATCGGATTTGATTGATGGCATGGATGTTCCCCCGTCCGACACCCGCGGGCGCGGAGCCGTTGTTTTTCTCTTCATCGAGATAGCGAAATATCGGCGGGGTGTGAATAGTGCTGCGCCTTGCGGTCGACACGCTTACAGCGCCGCGCGTGTTTTCAGACGCGCAAAGGACGCTGTAACACTTTCAATCCTCGCATCGGGTCGATGCGCTAGGCGTTTATGTGGCGGTCAGCGATTGCGGTTTAACAGGCTGAAAACATGAAATCACTGGAACTCATCATCGAGCGCATCATCCTGTCGAGCCGCTGGATCCTCGTCGTCTTCTATATCGGCCTGGTAGCGGCGCTCGCCGTCTATGCCGTTTCCTTCGCCTACAAGTTCCTGAAGATCGCCTCCGGCGTCTTCGAACTCGATGAGGCGGAGATGATCCTTGCCATGCTCGGCTTGATCGACGCAGCCCTCGTCGCCAGCCTGATCGTCATGGTGATGATCTCGGGCTACGAGAATTTCGTCAGCCGCTTCGACGAGGCCAGCGAGGCCGACAACGAAGTGTCCTTCCTCGGCAAGCTCGATTCAGGCAGCCTGAAGATCAAGGTCGCCTCCTCGATCGTCGCCATCTCCTCCATCCATCTGCTTCAGGTCTTCCTGAATGCGGACAAATATGCGGACGGCAAGATCATGTGGCTGACCCTCATGCACCTCGCCTTCGGCGCCTCCGCTGTCATGCTCGGCTTCCTGGAGAAGCTGATGAGCGTGACCTCGAAGAATGATCTTAAAGACAAAGGCTAACGGCGGGCACGAGGACACCTTCAGACGGTGAACGAGCAGTCGCCCAAGACAACAGCGACGAGATCGTCATGACGTGCCTCCGCAATCCGATTTCAATTTGCCAAGGCCGCAGCGGGAACGATCTCGGCCTTCCGATTTCCGGGACATCGGAGACTCTCCTTCGCGTCCGGTCCACAGACATGCAAGCCGGGCAGCTGGTAGACCGGTCCACCGCCTTGCGCCGGTGACGGAGAGACCCGAGTTCTCCCCCGAACTTTCCAAAGTGATTCTCTCCCTGCCCGGCTGCGCGACCACTCCTATCCCGCCATTAAGGAGGTCAAAGATACCGCCACGCTATGTTTGCAAGTCGAAACTCAACCGAAGCGCGATCCCCTGTGGCTAATTCTTCACAATTTGAATGAATCGGCTTGTCTCAGGTTAATCGGGCTAGCATCCCGCGGATTTTCTGTATTTGATAGCGGTAACATTGAGGCTGCCGGGGGCGTACAAATGTCTTACATGACTACCTCTGAAAGACAGTCATTGCTTTCGGCGGAGCTTGCGGCCGCTCGAACACGCAGCCTGTTTGCGCAGGCGCTCGGCAGGGTCTCGACAGCCTTCGGATTGTCGCATGCGACGCTGATGCACGCTCCCTCCCCCGAAGACCTTCTCTTGAAACCCCTGCTGATCGAGAGCTCGCTTCCGGCCACCTATATCAGGGATTTCGACCGCGCCCACATGATGCGCGGCTGCCCTTTCGGCCTAAGGCTGAGGCAATCCGCTGTGCCGCTGTCCTGGCACCTCAACGACGCAGTCAATGGTCAGGCATTTCCCACCGAACTGCGCGCCCTGATGCTGCGCCATGCCATACCGGCAGGCGTTGCCATGCCGAGCATTGCACCCGACGGCCAGCGCCTGGTCTTTTGGTTCTGCGGCGAGCGCGCCGCACTCGGCCAGAGCGAGATCAACGAGCTGGTAATGATCATTCTCCATGCACTCGATGCATACAATGCAGTCAAGCGCAACGAGGAATGCGCGCATAACGCGCTATCGAACCGAGAACTAGAAGTTGTGCGCTGGACGGCCCAGGGCAAGACCTCGATCGAAATCGGCCAGATCCTGACGCTCTCGGACCATACGGTGAACGCCTATATGACGAACGCGATCAAAAAACTCGATTGCGTCAACCGCACCCAGTTGGTAGCTAAGGCAATTCGATTGAAGCTGATCAACTGAGGAATCGGAAGAGAGTCGGCACGTCGTCCCGTGATCTGGGGGAATCGTGCCTCTTCACTTCGAACAGCCCGTCATTAACAAGACAGAGCAATCCCGCGCTCACATCGGCATCACCGATGCGGAAGTTGTCCAGATGCTTGCTGCCTATCGTCTTTTCGGCTTCTGGCGCATCGATATCGAGACAGGACATTTCTTTGCAAGCGAGGACGTCCACGCGATCTTCGACCTCCCCTACAGCGACGGCCCTATCAACCTGACAGAGCTAATGTCGCGTATCCACGAGGAGGACCGCAGCCTGATCGCCCAAACTTTCGAAGAGGCGAGCCTTCACGGCGTCGGCTTCCATTTCGTCTATCGCGTCGACAATCGGCTTGGCGGCCACAAGCTGGTGCGCAGCGTCGGCCGGTTCCGCGACGATGAAAGCGGCGGCGGCATCGTCGGCATCACCTATGAATTCGTCGAGAAACTGCGCGTCGTCGGCTTCGAGGATGACACGATACCCCGCTGACTCCGGATCTTTTAGCGATCGAGCACCGACCGGATCTCGACGAGGTTTGAGCGCACCCTCAGAATATAAAAGCCCATCGTGGCGAGATGGCTCGGCATGATCCAGCCATCCTCGCGCCCGTTCGAGATGATCGCCGGCTGGATGCGGAGCGCCGCCTGGAACTGCCGCATGGTCCCGCCCCAGATCGTTCCGAGATTGCGTTCCGCCACCACCTGCGAGAAATCCGCCTGGGCGGCAGCCATGATCGCGTAGTAGCCATAGAGCTGGCCATAGGCGAACCAGAACCGGTCGTCGGCGCGTGTATCGAACCAGCCGCGATTGTGGTTTTCCGAGCGCTCGGCGAGCATGTCGGAGGTGCCGCCGAGATCGTTGGCAATGCGGTCGATAAACTGCATCAGGTTGTCGGCGCGGCCGTCGAAAATGACATTGCAGAGGGCGAGATCGGTGTTGAACTTGCGCAGGCTGCCGATCGCCGAGCGGTAATAGGAAGGCGTCGGCGTCTTCGGCCCGAAGGGATTGAGCCCGAAATACCAGCTGTTTTCGTCAAACTGCAGATTGCCGCGCGCGCTCTGCAGGTCATTGTTGATGCCCGATGTGCCGCGCACGCGTCCGAGCGTATCGACAAGCTCCGCCGAAGTCCGCCGGACCGCCTGGTTGACGCCGCGCTGGAACGACGCCTTGTTGTCGAGGAAGGGCGTGTGATCCCAGTCGATGCCGAAGAAGCCCATCTTGTAGAGCAGCATGGAGGAGATCCATGCGTTCTGGTTGACATTGAAATCGGTCARATCGGCCGCGACGTCGACGATCGCCGAGCGCTGGCAGGTCTTCGGCGCCGTCGCGGCCGCGCCGTCGGCCGCTGGCACGTCCTGCCCGGCTGCGACCTTGCGTTCGGAAAGCCGGTACTGGTCGACGAAGGCGGGGTTGAAATTCGTCCAGACCTGCGTCTGCCAGAAGAAATAACCGTAGAGCGCGACCAGCAGCGCCACGAACGCGATGACCGGCAGCCGGATCATCCAGCTCCGGCGCTGATACCAGCCGTGCGCGGCAAGAAAGGGCCAGAAAGCCCAGGCGGAAAACAGGCGGGCCCAGCGGCCGATCGTCTGGCCGATCAGCCTGAAAAAACCGGCTATCCGGTCAAGCATCGTCGTCTCCTGTCAGGCGAGGCGAACATCGGGACATTGCCGCCAAGCCGCATCCCACATATGCGCTCGATGGGCCGAGCACAACACGAGCCCTTCGATTTTTCGGAATGAAAGCATTGCGCAAGAGGCGTATTGCCGCGCCCTGCTGGTCAGGAGCGGAGGAAAGGCAGGCGGAAGCGCAAGGACCTGCGCGCCGTATCGATCAGTGGCGCTCCCGATATTTCCGGCGGCGGTTCGGCATAGGTCGGGAACCTTCTCGTGAATTCGAGATCGGCGCGGCTCTTGCGCCGCTCCAGATCCTGGGCGACCAGCATGCCCTTCTCGAACAGCCTGATCGGCGTGGCGATATCGGGAAAGAGTTCCGGTTTGATCCTCACCTTCATGCCCGGCCTGTCGGTATCGACCTGCGCCTGGTAGATGATCAGTCGCTCCTCGACGTCTATCAACAGCTTACGCAGCAGCACGTTGCAGGCGGCGATCCGGCCGTTCAGCGAATCGACAAAGGCCTGGAACAGGCCGATGAAGCGCTCGCGCCGCTGGCTGTCGTCTCGCATCTCGTGCTCTTCGGCGGAAATTCGCTCGGCCTCCGCCTTCAGCGCCCGCCGTTCCGCCTCCATCTGCTCCCAATGAGCCCTGTTGCCATAGACGCCGATACGGCCCTGCGTCGTCAGCGCCTTGGCATTAAGCTCCTTCATCTTGAGGCGGGCGATATCGATGGAATCGACCAGCCGGCGCCGCTGCTCGACAATGTCGACAAGGTTGCGTTCGGCTGCCCTGTGCCGTTCGGTGAGCGAGGCGCGCTGGCCGGCGATCAGCCTGGCAAGCGCGTCCGATTTCGTCAAAAGGTCGAGCAGCCGCTCGATCACCGGCGCCTCGCGCACACGTTCGGTATACATGCGCCACATCCGCTGACGCGACACCCAGCCGGCCATCTTCTCACGCAGCGTCAGCCCCCGGAAACTATCGAGATCGGCAGAAACCTCGGCCGTCAGCCGGTCAAGAGAAAAGACCAGCTCCGCCAGCTGGGCGTCGAGCGCCGCAGCATCGGCGATATGGGCCTGGAAGCGGGCATTCTGTTCAAGGAAGACCTCGTCGGCCGACCGCGTTTCCTCGCCGCTGAAGGCGCCGATCGCCGCCACGCAATAGGTTCCCTCGGCCGCAGTCCTCTCGGCAAGGCTGCCTGCAGCTTCGTACTGGCTGTCGAATGGCGGGGGTTTGCGCACCTGATCTCTCCAGGGAATCTCCTGCTCAAGCTAGCCGCTTGCGGCGCTAAAGAAAACAGGCGGCGTCGCCGGCTTCAGACCGGCTCGGCGATCCAGGCTCCGTTCATAGCGTCGTCCCAATGCCTGCGACAGAGCGAGACATATTTCTCGTTGCCGCCGACATCGATCTGGGCGCCTTCGTGCAGTACTTTTCCTTCCGCGCCGAGCCGCACAACCATCGTCGCCTTGCGCCCGCAATGGCAGATCGTGCGCACCTCGCGCATTTCGTCGGCGATCGCCAGCAGCTCCTGCGAGGCCGGAAACAGCTTGCCCTGGAAATCGGTTCTCAGCCCGTAGACCATGACAGGGATACCAAGCCTGTCGACGATGCGGGCAAGCTGCCAGACATGGACAGGCGTCATGAAATGCGCCTCATCGACGAAGATGCAGGAAATCGGCGCGCCTTCGTCGCTCAGCGCCGCGACGAGCCGGAACAGATCCTCATGCGGCTCGAAGGGAATGGCGCTCGCCTCCAAGCCGATCCGCGAGCCGATGACGCCGCGGCCGGCGCGCTCGTCGAAGGCGGCGATCAGCTGCACCGTGCGCATGCCGCGCTCCTGGTAATTGTAGGAGGCCTGCAGCAGCATCGTCGACTTGCCGGCGTTCATCGTCGAGTAGTTGAAATAGAGTTTTGCCATCCGATTTCTCCTTAATCGGCTTATTGAAAGCTCGGAATGGCAAAGAAAAGCCCTGAGAGAACGATAATCACAGGAATCCGGCTCGAAAACCGCCGAAAGCCCTGAAAACGAGGCGCTCGGAAAAAATCCGCCGACGTCGCAATCGCATAGGTCGATACGACGCAAACGCACTGAGGTCGCTTGTCAAACTCGGTTATTGATGGTTGGCTTGGGAACTTAAAGACTGGGAGTCTAAAATGAAAATAACAAGCACGTTCAAATTCGTTACCGCAACTGCCGTCGCCGCCCTCTCCGTTGCGACCGCCGCCTTCGCCGCAGATCCAGACAGCTGTTCTACGGTTCATTTCTCGGACGTCGGCTGGACGGATATCACCGCCACCACCGCCACCGCATCCGTCGTCCTGAAGAGCATCGGCTATCAGACCGACATCAAGGTTCTCTCGGTGCCGGTCACCTACACCTCGCTGAAGAACAAGGACATCGACATCTTCCTCGGCAACTGGATGCCGACACAGGAAAAGGACGTCCGGCCCTATCTCGACGACAAGTCGGTCGAATCCTTCGGCCCCAACCTCGTCGGCGCCAAGTATACGCTCGCCACCAACGCCAAGGGCGCCGAGCTCGGCATCAAGGACTTCAAGGACATCGCCGCTCATAAGGACGATCTCGACGGCAAGATCTATGGCATCGAGCCTGGCAATGACGGCAACCGCCTCGTCATGGACATGATCGAAAAGAACACCTTTGGCCTGAAGGATTTGGAAGTCGTCGAGTCCTCTGAGCAGGGTATGCTCGCTCAGGTCGCGCGCGCCGACAAATCAGGCAAGCCCGTTGTCTTCCTCGGCTGGGAACCCCATCCGATGAACACCAACTTCAAGCTGACCTACCTCACCGGCGGTGACGATATCTTCGGTCCGGATTTCGGCGGCGCCAAGGTCTTCACCAATGTCCGCGCCGGTTATCTCGACGAATGCCCGAATGTCGGCGCGATGCTGAAGAACCTGACGTTCTCCCTCGACATGGAGAACCACATCATGGGCAAAATCCTGAACGACGGCAAAGAGCCGGAGGCTGCAGCGTCCGAATGGCTGAAGGCGAACCCCGCAGCACTCGAGCCCTGGCTTAAGGGCGTCAAGACCCGCGACGGCAAGGGCGACGCTCTCGCGGCCGCCAAGACCGGCCTCGGCCTCTGACGATACGAACGGGGCGGCTCGCCGCCCCGTTTCATTTTTGTCCGATTGTTGTTTTTCTGGATGGGCGCGCCCTTGAATTGGATCACCGAATTTAAGATTCCCGTTGGCCCCTGGGCCAAATCCTTCGTGGACTGGCTGACCTCGAACGGCGAATGGTTCTTCAACCAGATCGCCTTCCTGCTGTCGAGCGCCATAGACGGCCTGCTCTTCGTGCTGCAGAAGCCTCATCCGCTGATCGTCATCGCGGCCATCACCGCCATCGCCTTTTGGCTGCGCCGCTCGATCGCGGTCGCCGTTTTCACCTGTCTCGGGCTGCTGCTCATCGTGAACCAGGACTATTGGAAGGAAACGACGGAGACGCTCGCCCTCGTGCTCGCCGCCACCTTTGTCTGTATGGTGATCGGCATTCCGCTCGGCATTGCCGCCGCCCGCCGCCCTTGGGTCTATGCGGCCATGCGCCCGGTACTCGATCTCATGCAGACCATACCGACGTTCGTTTACCTGATCCCTGCGCTCATCCTGTTCGGCCTCGGCATGGTGCCGGGGCTGATCGCGACCGTCATCTTCGCAATCCCCGCCCCGATCCGGCTGACGCGCCTTGGCATCATCTCGACGCCGCCGTCCCTCGTTGAAGCCGCCGTCGCTTTCGGCGCGACGCCGATACAGGTGCTGCGCAAGATCGAGCTTCCCTTCGCCACGCCGCAGATCATGGCGGGTCTCACCCAGACCATCATGCTGTCGCTGTCGATGGTCGTCATCGCCGCCCTTGTCGGCGCTCCCGGGCTTGGCGTGCCCGTCGTCCGCGCGCTGAACACCGTCAATATCGCCAAGGGCTTCGAAGCGGGCTTCTGTATCGTCATCCTGGCAATCATTCTCGACCGGATGTTCCGCACGGCGGGTGAAGGAGGCGGTGCATGACCGCAGTAAGCTTTAACAATGTCAGCATCATCTTCGGCGATCGGCCGGAAACCGCGCTTGCCATGGTCGATCAGGGCAAATCGCGCGACGAAATCGGCGCAGCGACCGGCTTGGTGCTCGGCGTTGCCGATGCCTCACTGACGATCGAGGAAGGCGAGATCCTTGTGCTGATGGGCCTTTCCGGCTCCGGCAAGTCGACGCTGCTGCGCGCCGTCAACGGGCTCGCTCCCGTGGTGCGTGGTGATGTCGCCGTCTCCACGACCACCGGCCCCGTCAACCCCTACAGTTGCAATGCCAAGGCGCTGCGGGATCTGCGCACGCACACTGTCTCCATGGTGTTCCAGCAGTTCGCGCTCCTGCCCTGGCGCACGGTCGCCGAGAATGTCGGCTTCGGCCTCGAGCTCGCCGGCATGCCGGAGGCTGAGCGCAAGCTCCGCGTCGGCGAGCAGCTTGAACTCGTCAACCTGACGAAATGGGCAGGCCGCAAGGTCAACGAGCTTTCCGGCGGCATGCAGCAGCGTGTCGGCCTTGCCCGCGCCTTTGCCACCGGCGCCCCGATCCTGCTCATGGACGAGCCTTTCTCGGCGCTTGACCCATTGATCCGCACCCGCCTGCAGGACGAACTCCTGGAGTTCCAGCGGCGGCTGAAGAAGACCATTCTTTTCGTCAGCCACGATCTCGACGAGGCCTTCCGCATCGGCAATCGCATCGCCATTATGGAGAGTGGCCGCATCATTCAGTGCGGAACGCCGCACGACATCGTCAAGAACCCCGCAGACCAGTATGTCGCCGATTTCGTGCAGAACCTCAATCCGATCAACATGCTGACGGCGGCCGATGTCATGCAGTCAGGCCTCGGCCAGACTGCCGCCGGCATGAGCGTCAGCGCCACGGCCCGCGCCGCGACCCCGCTCATCGATATCCTCGATGCCCTTGCCCGCCAGCCGGGCAGTATCGGCATCGTCGAGAACGGCGCGATCGTCGGCACCATCTCGGCTCAGGATATCGTTGCCGGCCTTACCCGCCATCGCCGCAAGCAGGAAGCTTGATGTTTTCCATCCGCTTTGTCACAAAGCGGATATGAAAGATCCGGCCTCACCCTTACGCGAAACCGACGACGATGCCCGCAAGCTCGCCCGCGTGCTTCTGCGCTCCGCCCGGCACGCGGCGATTGCCGTTCTCGCGCCCGAGAACGGCTTCCCCTTTGTCAGCCGCGTGCTCGTCGCCACCGATATCGACGGCATCCCCGTCATCCTGGTTTCGCAGCTGTCAGCTCATACCAGGGCGCTCGCCAGAGACCCGCGCGCCTCGCTCCTGACCGGCGAGCCCGGCAAGGGCGATCCCCTCGCCTATCCCCGTTTGACGACCCAATGCCTAGCAGAACCCGTCGAGCGCAGCAGTGCATTCTACGCGCGTATCCGCACGCGTTTTCTCGCTCGCCACCCCAAGGCGAAGCTTTATATCGACTTTCCTGATTTCCTGTTCTTCCGTCTCAAGCCTGAGCAGGCCAGCCTCAATGGCGGTTTTGGCCGCGCCTACCAACTCGATGGGAACGATCTCATAATCCAATCGGCCGCGAATGAGGCGATCGCCGTCGGGGCGGCAGAAGCAGTGCGAGATTTAGTAGAACGCCACCCCGATGTGGCGGAAAGCCTCGCTATTAGGCTAAAGGCGCCGGAATCGGGGTCTTGGCACATTTGTGGTATCGATTCCTCAGGTTTTGACATGATTTCCGGTGATTTTCTACTGCGATACGAGTTCGAAACCCTCGCTGTGGATGCCGATCACATTTGTTCAAACATATCTAAAATAGCATACTCGATACCTTAAATTTAGGTATATACAATCTTCGAGCCCAGTTGCTAGTTTTTGGTGTCAGTCAAAATCCCGGCTGGCGGCCTGCGCCAACACACTTGATGTACGTTTCGCATTAGGAAGATAACATATGGAAACCTCTGATTTGGCCGATCACACGAACGTGGCGGCAGCTTTATTGTCGGCCATGGCAAACCCGAAGAGATTGCTGATCCTGTGTAGCCTCGTGAAGGGCGAAGTAGCCGTCGGCGTGCTTGCGACGCAGGTCGGGCTCAGCCAGTCGGCTCTCTCTCAGCACCTGTCGAAACTGCGCGCTCAAAAGCTGGTCAAGACCCGCCGGGACGCACAAACCATCTATTATTCGAGTACCTCGGAGCCGGTCATGAAGATCCTGGCAACGCTCGAAGACATCTACCTCGTGCAGAACCGGAATAGATCCGCCGCTTGATGATAGCGCTGACATGAATGTCGGCCGATGCCGTGCTGCAAGGGAATGTTCCCGGAGGCTTGGCAACGATATTTCAGCACGTGAACCTTATGGCACGACCGGCAAATTTGCGATTTGCCGGTCGTGCCTTTGAGTGCCCTGGTCTTTCTGCTCCTTTCGCCGGCGGCGAAGGAATTGCAGCCTCATCGCGCTGAAGCGCTCGCCCCGTGATCGATCGAAGCAGCTTCAGCCTCCTGTCAGGAGGAGCTTTCGGGACTTTTCCCGTTGACGCCTTGGGAAGCCCTGATAATTTGACCGGGCAGTAAAAATATGGGCGTGAAGCCCCGGGAAAGGGCCGTCAGCGGCCAGGAGAACAGCATGTCCAATCGCCTCAACGCACCGAACGATCTTCGCGCCTTCTGGATGCCGTTTACGGCAAATCGCCAGTTCAAGAAGGAGCCGCGTTTGTTCGTCGGCGCCAAGGACATGTACTACACGACCCATGACGGCCGTCAGGTGCTGGACGGCACGGCCGGCCTTTGGTGCGTCAATGCCGGCCACTGCCGCCCGAAGATCACCGAGGCGATCCGCGAGCAGGCCGGCGAGCTCGATTACGCGCCGGCCTTCCAGCTCGGCCATCCCAAGGCCTTCGAACTGGCAAACCGCCTGGTCGACATCGCCCCGGAAGGCCTGAACCATGTTCTTTATACCAACTCCGGTTCCGAATCCGTCGAGACCGCGCTCAAGGTAGCGCTCGCCTATCATCGCGTGAAGGGCAATGGATCACGCTTCCGCCTGATCGGCCGCGAGCGCGGCTATCACGGCGTTAATTTCGGCGGCATCTCCGTCGGCGGTATCGTCACCAACCGTAAGATGTTCGGCACGCTTCTGACCGGCGTCGATCACATGCCGCACACCCACCAGCCCGGCAAAAACAACTTCACCCGCGGCGAGCCCGAGCATGGCGGCGACATCGCTACCGAGCTCGAGCGTATCGTCACCTTGCATGACGCCTCCACCGTCGCCGCCGTCATCGTCGAGCCGGTGGCGGGTTCCACCGGCGTCTTAATCCCGCCGAAGGGCTACCTGCAAAAACTGCGCGAGATCTGCACCAAACACGGCATCCTGCTGATCTTCGACGAGGTCATCACCGGTTTCGGACGCCTCGGCGCTCCCTTCGCCGCGCAATATTACGACGTCAAGCCTGACATGATCACCGCCGCCAAGGGGCTGACCAACGGTGTCATTCCGATGGGCGCGGTCTTCGTTACCTCCGAGATCCATGATGCCTTCATGAACGGCCCGGAACATATGATCGAGTTCTTCCACGGCTACACCTATTCCGGCAACCCGATCGCCTCCGCCGCCGCACTCGCCACGCTCGACACCTACAAGGAGGAGGGCCTGCTGACACGCGCCGCCGAGCTTTCCGACTACTGGGCCGACGCGCTGCATTCGCTGAAGGACTGCCCCAATGTCATCGACATCAGGAACACCGGCCTGATCGGCGCGATCGAACTCGACCCGATCGCCGGCGAGCCCACCAAGCGCGCCTTCACCGCTTTCCTGAAAGCCTATGAAAGCGGCCTGCTGATCCGCACCACCGGCGATATCATCGCACTCTCCCCGCCGCTGATCATCGAGAAGCACCATATCGACGAGCTCTTCGGCAAGCTGCGGACCATCCTGCAGAACAACATCTGAGAAAGCTCTGAAGGCTTCCGGCATTACGGGCTGCGGCGAATCTCTGCATAATTCCTTTAAATCGGAATCGATTTAAGGATAAAATTATGCAGCAATTCAAAGTGTTACAGCGTCCTTTGCGCGTCTGAAAAGACGCGCGGCGCTGTAAATCCACCCAGCCCCTTTTTTGTAAGGTAGACCGGTAGGCCTCAGGTCACGGCGGCGACGGAAAGGCAGAGGGCGAATTTCTTCAGCAGCCGGCGGTCGAATTGCCCTTCGCTGCCAAGCATCCATTTCAGTGCTTGGCTCGCGCTCCATGGCGCCTTGTACGGCCGCACGGAGGTCACGGCGTCATACACGTCGCAAATCGCAGCAAGACGGGCATGGAAGCTGACCTGCGTCTCGGAAAGCCTGCGAGGATAGCCCTTGCCGTCGATACGCTCATGATGGTTGAGGCATACGTCGAGAACGATCTCCGACATGCCTTCCTGGCGCGACAGGATTGCATGCCCCTTTTCGGGATGATCGCGGATCATCTTCATCTCGTCTTCGTCCAGCCGCCCTTCCTTGTTGAGTATCTCGAGCGGAATTTCGAGCTTGCCGACGTCGTGCAACAATCCTGCCGTGCCGAGCATCTGCACGGTAGTCTCGTCAAGTCCGAGATGACGGCCGAACAGGATCATCAGCGCACTCACCGAAAGGGAATGCAGAAACGTCACTTCGTCCTTGGATTTCAGACGCGTAACGCTGAGAAAGACAGTGGGATTGTCATCCATCGACTTGGAGACGGAGGAAATCACCGGCGCTACCTGATCGACGCTGATCCCATCGCCATGTTGGAGCCGACCGAAAACGCTTTCCAGCACCTGCACGGATTTCTGGATGGTCTCACGTGCCGCCTGGGTGTCGATCTCGATATTGCCGCCTGGCAGGCCGTCGATGTCGAGGCCTCTGCTGGTGTTGATGATAACACCTTCAATACCGCTCTTGCGAAGTTTCAGGGCATCGGCTTCACGCCGCAGCAGAAATCTTCGCTTGGACAGAAAAGGATCCTGCCATGCACCCTCGATCGCCTCCACAAACATTCCGTTGCGCACCCGCCTGGCTTCGATACGCTTCAGCATCCAGATCTCAGTTCCCGAAATATCTCTCTGTTTATTATCGACCGCTCTTTGCATCGCAGCACTATATGCGCGGACAATGATTCTACTCCAATTGGTAGAATCAAGTGTTAATCTCAAAACGGAATTCGGATATTCAGAAAGACCAAGAGAGCTACCCCGAAAATTCAGTAGGTCTGTCGGCGCACCGCGCTGATGCTGGGGTACCAGCACCCTTCAGAAATCGGCGGACGGCGCCAGGATCGCCGATTTGGGAACGATTTCTTGCCGGATTGCGCCGATTTTCGTTTCATTTTGTTATCAACTTGCGGAATCTCACCAAAATTCCTAGAAATCTTGCCGTTGCACCCATTCGAGCCAAATATGGCGGGAGGGCGCATTGATCGCGTCGATATCGATCGTCCTTGGCACGGCTCCGGAGCCGTTGGAACGATCCGGAAAAGCCGGCGCGACGCTTCATCGTGGGTTGAATGACCCCATCCAAGGAGACAGACAATGACCCTCAAGACATTGACGGCGACCCTCGTCGCGTCGCTCGCCTTTGCCCCGCTTGCCCATGCCGATATCACCATCGGCCTGATCGCGCCGCTGACCGGCCCCGTCGCCGCCTATGGCGACCAGGTGAAGAATGGTGCGCAGACCGCCGTCGACGAGATCAACAAGAAGGGCGGAATTCTCGGCGAGAAGGTCGTCCTCGAACTGGCCGACGATGCCGGCGAACCGAAACAGGGCGTTTCCGCCGCCAACAAGGTCGTCGGCGACGGAATCCGCTTCGTCGTCGGCCCAGTGACATCGGGCGTCGCCATTCCCGTTTCGGACGTGCTTGCTGAAAACGGCGTGCTGATGGTCACCCCCACCGCGACGGCTCCTGACCTGACCAAGCGCGGTCTCACCAATGTGCTGCGCACCTGCGGCCGCGACGACCAGCAGGCAGAAGTCGCCGCCAAATACGTGTTGAAGAATTTCAAGGACAAGCGCGTCGCCATCGTCAACGACAAGGGCGCCTATGGCAAAGGCCTCGCCGACGCCTTCAAGGCGACGCTGAACGCCGGCGGCATCACCGAAGTCGTCAATGACGCGATCACGCCTGGTGACAAGGATTTCAGCGCGCTCACCACCCGCATCAAGTCCGAGAAGGTCGACGTGGTCTATTTCGGCGGCTACCACCCGGAAGGCGGCCTGCTCGCCCGCCAGCTGCATGACCTCGCCGCCAACGCGACGATCATCGGCGGCGACGGACTCTCCAACACCGAATTCTGGGCAATCGGCACGGATGCGGCAGCAGGCACGATCTTCACCAACGCTTCGGACGCCACCAAGAGCCCGGATTCCAAGGCCGCAGCCGACGCGCTCGCCGCCAAGAACATCCCGGCCGAAGCCTTCACGCTGAACGCTTATGCCGCCGTCGAAGTGTTGAAAGCCGGCATCGAGAAGGCCGGCAGCGCCGAGGATGCGGGAGCCGTCGCAACCGCGTTGAAGGACGGCAAGGAGATCCCGACTGCCATCGGCAAGGTCACCTACGGCGAGACCGGCGACCTGACCTCGCAGAGCTTCTCGCTCTACAAGTGGGAAGCCGGCAAGATCGTCGCCGCCGAATAAACCATCGCTGACYGTCGACCACCGGGCGCCCCTACGGCGCCCGGTTTCGTTCTGCGGCACTCGCTTGTGGCGGCAGATCGGTTATAAGTTTGGAAATCGGTTGTAATGTGAGCAATGCCATGACCACCAAGCTCGAACGTCTCATCGACCAGGGCGTCGGCCGCGTGCCGGCCGATATCGTACTGAAGGGTGGCCGTTTCTTCGATCTGGTCACCGGCGAACTCGTCCTGTCGGACATTGCCACGGGCGCCGATCGCATCGTCGGCACCTCAGGTAGCTACGAAGGTGAAACCGAGATCGATATATCGGGCAGGATCGTCGTCCCCGGCTTCATCGACACGCATCTGCATATCGAATCTTCGCTCGTCACACCGCACGAATTCGACCGCTGCGTTCTCCCCTACGGCGTCACCACCGCGATCTGCGATCCGCACGAGATCGCCAATGTGCTCGGAACTGCCGGCATCGAATTCTTTCTCGAATCCGCGCTGGAGACGATCATGGACATCCGCGTCCAGCTCTCTTCCTGCGTGCCGGCGACGCATCTCGAAACCTCCGGTGCCGATCTGCCAATCGAGCGCCTCCTGCCCTTCCGCCACCATCCGAAGGTGATCGGACTTGCCGAATTCATGAATTTTCCCGGGGTGATCCACAAGGATCCCGTCTGCATGGCCAAGCTCGACGCCTTTCAGGGCGGCCATATCGACGGTCATGCGCCGCTGCTGTCCGGCAACGACCTCAACGGTTATCTCTCTGCCGGCATCCGGACCGAGCACGAATGCACGACCGCCGGCGAAGCCTTGGAAAAGATCCGCAAGGGCATGCATATCCTCGTGCGCGAGGGTTCGGTATCCAAGGATCTCGCCGCGCTGATACCCATTATCACCGAGCGGCTTTCACCCTTCCTCGCGCTCTGCACCGACGACCGCAATCCGCTCGATATCGCAGAACAGGGCCATCTCGATCACATGATCCGCACGGCGATCGCAAGCGGCGTCGAGCCCCTGGCGATCTACCGCGCCGCCTCGATTTCGGCTGCCCGCGCCTTCGGCCTCAGGGACCGCGGCCTGGTCGCGCCGGGCTGGCGCGCCGATCTGGTGGTTCTCGACAGCCTGGAAAACTGCCGCGCCGACATGGTCTTTTCGGCTGGCCGCCACGTCACCGATGCACTCTTTTCCTCGCGCAGACCGGTTGCCCCGATCGGCCTCGACAGCGTCAAGGCCAGACCCGTCAACGCCGCCCATTTCGGCGTGCCGGTCGCCGAAGGCGAGACGCCCGTTATCGGTGTACTGCCGGGCAAAATCATCACCGAGCATCGCCGCTATCGCCTGCCCGTCAGGGGCAACGAGACGACGGTCGATCTTGCCAACGATATCATCAAGGTCGCCGTCATCGAGCGCCATGGCAAGAACGGCAACCACGCCAACGGCTTCGTCCAGGGCTTCGGCCTGAAGAAGGGTGCGATCGCCTCGACCGTCGGCCATGACAGCCACAATATCTGCGTGGTCGGCGTCAGTGAAGACGACATGGCCTGCGCCGCAAACCGCCTCGGCGAGATCAAGGGCGGCTTCGTCGTCGTCGAAGACGGCAAAGTCACCGGCGAAATCGCCCTGCCTATCGCCGGTCTTATGAGCTTAGAGCCTTATGAGACGGTTCGCGACATCCTCCACCATCTGCGCAAGGCCGCCTTCGCGCTCGGCGCCACGCTGGAAGAACCCTTCCTCCAGCTCGCTTTCCTGCCGCTGCCAGTCATCCCGCACCTGAAGATATCCGACCGCGGCATGGTGGATGTGGACAAGTTCGCGCTGATTGGGTGACACAATTCCAAGGCTGACTCCGCAGTGGGGCACCCTTTGACCATCGCCTTCAGAGACACAACAGCACGAACATCAAACCCGCGCGCAAAACCCGTCGAGCGCTGCAAGCCTCACCGATCCCGCGCCAGCCACCGCCTCGAAGCCCGGCATCGCAAGCGGTTCCCCGAGCACCATGCCATCAGGCAGGCGGAATTCCGCCGGTTTGCGCGTCAGGTTGAAAACGAAGAGCAGTTTTTCTCCGTTCTTTTCGCGCGTAAAGGCGAGCAGATCCTGATTGGTGCCGATGAAGGTCATGTCGCCGTCGATCAGCGCCGGGTGGCTCTTCCGGAATGAGAGCGTCCTACGGTAGTGATGCAGCACCGAGCTGTCGCTCGTCTCCTGCGTATCCACGGAAAGCGCTGCCTGCTCGTAAGGCACCGGCAGCCAGCTCTTTTCCGCGGATGTGAAGCCCGCATGCGCCTTGCCGGCTTCCCATGGCATCGGTGTGCGGCATCCGTCGCGGCCCTTGAAGGCCGGCCAGAAGCGGATGCCGTAGGGGTCGCGCAGATCTTCGAAGGCGAGCTCCGCCTCGGGCAGGCCGAGTTCCTCGCCCTGATAGAGGCAGATCGAACCGCGCAGGGCCGCAAGCACCGAGATCGCGAGCTTGGCGATCACAGGCCGCTCTTCCTCCGTCCGCGCGAAACGGCTGACATGACGCATGACGTCGTGGTTGGAAAAAGCCCAGCAGACCCAGCCGTCGGTCACCGCTTTCTGGAAGGCCTCGACGCAGCCGCGAATATGCTCGGCGGTGAAATCCGGCCCGAGCAGGTCGAATGTGTAGCACATGTGCAGCTTGTCGCCGCCGCTCGTATAGGCGCCAACCGTCTTCAGTGAGCGGGCGCCGTCGCCGACTTCGCCGACGGTCGTGCGATCCTCGTACTGGTCGAGCAGCGCCCGGAAACGCTTGAGGAAATCGACATTTTCCGGCTGCGTCTTGTCGTAGAGATGGTTCTGCATGCCGTAGGGATTGCTGTCAGGCGCATCGAGGCCGGCGTCATCCTCATCCGGCTCGTGCGGCGGATTGCTCCTGAGTTGCTTGTCGCAGAAATAGTAGTTCACCGTGTCCAGCCGGAAGCCGTCGACGCCGCGGTCGAGCCAGAACTTCACCGTCTCGAGGACCGCATCCTGCACGGCTTTGCTATGGAAGTTGAGGTCCGGCTGCGAGGTCAGGAAATTGTGCTGGTAATATTGCCGGCGCACGCCGTCCCATTCCCAGCCCGGTCCGCCGAAGATCGACAGCCAGTTGTTCGGCGCCGTGCCGTCAGGCTTCGGATCGGCCCAGACATACCAGTCCGCTTTGGGATTGGTCCGGCTCGATCGGCCCTCGACGAACCAGGGATGCCGGTCGGAGGTGTGCGAGATCACCTGGTCGATGACGACCTTGATGCCGAGCCTGTGCGCTTCGGCCATCATCTCGTCGAAATCAGCGAGCGTCCCGAAGATCGGATCGACGTCGCAATAATCGGAAACGTCGTAGCCCATGTCGGCCATCGGCGACTTGAAGAAGGGCGAGAGCCAGATCGCGTCCACGCCGAGGCTGGCTATATGCGGCAGCCGGCGGGTGATTCCCCTGAGATCGCCGAGACCGTCGCTGTTGGTGTCTTGAAACGAGCGCGGATAGACTTGATAGATCACCGCGCCGCGCCACCAGTCCGCACTCCCGCCTGCCTGCAATGCCATCGGCTACATCTCCTGCCTCGTTTGCGCTCGCCACACTAAAGCGGACAAAACAAAAGACAACCAGGTGAAGCCGTGATGAGTGCGTGGCTGATGTCGCGGCACATCGTCGCGATCCGACAAGGGGGAGACGTATATAGGCTTGTCCACAACCCCTTTCCACCCTCCGGATTTGGGGTTGCAACGCAAAGCCTTTGCGATAATGTGCGCGCTGACCTGCACGTAAGAGGTCAAACACCGGGAACAAATGTCTAATAAAGGCGAAAAGCCTAGAAAGGTGGGCCCACCATGAACCATTTCGCGAAAAAATTTCTCGCCTCCGCAATGCTTGGCACATTGCTGGCGTTTTCGGCCCATGCGGCCACGCTCAACATTCACAATGGTGGCGACCCGCAGTCGCTCGATCCGCAGAAGCTTTCCGGGGACTGGGAAAATCGTATCGCCGGCGACATTTTCGAAGGCCTCGTCACTGAGGACGCCAAGGATAATCCGATCCCCGGCCAGGCGGAAAGCTGGACGATATCGCCTGACGGCAAGGTCTACACCTTCAAGCTTCGCGACGGCATCAAGTGGTCCGATGGCCAGCCGGTAACGGCAGGAGACTTCGTCTTCGCCTTCCAGCGCCTCGTCGACCCTAAGAACGCCGCCGACTACGCTTATCTCCAGTTCACCATCAAGAACGCCGAAAAGATCAACAAGGGTGAGATCACCGATCTCAACGAACTCGGCGTCAAGGCGATCGACGACAAGACCCTCGAAATCACGCTCGAAAACTCGACCCCTTATTTCCTCAATGCCTTGATGCATTACACCGCCTATCCGCTGCCGAAGCATGTCGTCGAGGCGAAGGGTCAGGATTGGGTCAAGATCGGCAACATCGTCACCAACGGCCCTTACAAGCCGGTCGAGTGGGTTCCGGGCTCGCATGTCACGACTGTCAAGAACGACCAGTGGTACGACACCAAGGACCTGAAGATCGACGGCGCGAAGTTCTTCGTGCTTGAGGATCAGGAAGCCGCGCTGAAGCGTTACCGCGCCGGCGAGTTCGACATCCTCACAGACTTCCCGACCGACCAGTACGAGTGGATGAAGAAGAACCTGCCAGGCCAGGCGCATGTCGCGCCCTTCTCCGGCCTCTATTATTACGTCGTCAATTCGCAGAAGCCGCCCTTCAGCGACAAGCGCGTCCGCCAGGCTCTCTCCATGGCGATCAACCGCGAAGTCATCGGCCCGCAGATCCTCGGCACCGGCGAACTGCCGGCCTATTCCTGGGTGCCGCCGGGCACGGCGAATTACGGCGAGCCGGCCTATGTCAGCTGGAAGGATCTGCCCTATAGCGAGAAGGTAGCAGAAGCCAAGAAGCTTCTGACCGAAGCCGGCTTCGGCCCGGATAAGCCACTCCACGCGGTGCTGAGCTACAACACCAACGACAACCACAAGCGCATCGCCGTCGCCATCGCTTCCATGTGGAAGCCGCTCGGCGTCGATGTCGAGCTCGTCAACGCCGAAACCAAAGTGCATTACGACCAGATGCAGCGTGGCCAGGTCGAAATCGGCCGCGCCGGCTGGCTCGCCGACTATAACGATCCGGACAACTTCCTGAACCTCCTGGTGACAGGCGTCCAGATGAACTACGGCCGCTGGTCGAATCCCGAGTACGACAAGATGATCAAGGAAGGCAACGCCGAGACCGATCTCACCAAGCGTGCCGCGATCTTCAAGAAGGCCGAACAGTTGGCGCTCGATGAATCGGCCGCCCTGCCGATCTACTACTACGTCTCGAAAAATGTCGTTTCGCCGAAGATCGAAGGCTTCGTCGACAACATTCAGGACATCCACCGCACCCGCTGGCTGTCGATGAAAGAGTAAGGGAAAACGGTCCTTTCCGCGCATTGCGGAAAGGACCGGCCCACGACCATGATCAAATACGCCCTCCGTCGCCTGCTGTCGACGATCCCCGTCATGTGGATCGCCGTGACAGCCTCGTTTTTTGTTTTGCGCCTTGCCCCCGGCGGCCCTTTCGATGGCGAAAGGCCATTGCCGCCGGTGATCCTGAAGAACCTTGCAATCCACTACAATCTCGACAAGCCGCTCATCCAGCAGTACCTGATCTATGTCGGTGACCTGCTCCGGGGCGACCTTGGACCCTCCTTCGCCAGCGAGGATTTCACCGTCGCCCAGCAGATCATGATCGGTCTGCCCTACACCTTCACCATCGGTACGGCTGCCTTCCTGATTGCCATTATTGTCGGCGTGGCCGTCGGCTGTCTCGGGGCGCTCTATCAGAACAAGGCACCGGATTATATTCTGGGCGCGCTCATCCTGGTGGGTGTCGTGCTGCCGAACTTCCTGATCGCGCCCATCCTGCAGCTCGTCTTCGGCATCCATCTCGCGTGGTTTCCGGTCGGCGGCTGGGGTGACGGCTCGATCAAATACCTCATCCTGCCGATCGTCGTTCTGGCGCTGCCGCATGCCGGCCGTATCTCGCGCATCACGCGCGGCTCGATGATCGAGGTGATGAACCAGAACTTTATCCGCACCGCCAAGGCCAAAGGCATCGGCCCCCGGCTGACGGTCATGCGCCATGCGCTGAAGCCTGCGCTGATGCCTGTGGTCTCCTATCTGGGTCCAGCGGCAAGTTACCTTCTCACCGGCTCGCTGGTTGTCGAGAGCATCTTCGGATTGCCCGGCATCGGCCGCTATTTCGTCAACGCAGCGCTGAACCGCGATTACGGCATGGTTCTTGGCACGGTCATCTTCTACATGGTGCTTATCGTGTTCCTGAACCTTCTCGTCGATATCGCCTATGCGTGGCTCGATCCGAAAGTGAGAAACAGATGATCCTCAACCCCGCAAAGCGTGAGCTGCTCGCGCAGGAACTGCTGGCCGCGGAAGGCCTTGCGCCCGAAAGCCGCTCGCTCACCAAGGATGCCTTGCGCCGCCTCGGGCGCAACAAGGCGGCGGTCCTGTCGGTCGTTGTCCTGACGCTTTTGATCCTCGTCGCCTTCATCGGCCCCTGGTTCATTCCCTTCAACTACGAGGACCCGGATTGGGCGGCCTTCCGCATACCGCCCTCGATCGAAACCGGCCACTATTTCGGCACCGACCCGAACGGCCGCGACCTTCTCGCCCGCGTCCTTTACGGCACCCGCGTCTCGCTTGCCGTGGCGCTGACGGCAACCGTCGTCTCCGTCTTCATCGGCGTGCTCTACGGCGCAGTATCGGGCTATATTGGCGGCAGGCTGGATGCGATCATGATGCGCTTCGTCGATATCATGTATGCGCTTCCCTATATCCTCTTCGTCATCCTGCTGATGGTGATCTTCGGCCGCAACGTCTATCTGCTCTTTGCCGCGATCGGCGCGCTGGAGTGGTTGACCATGGCCCGCATCGTGCGCGGCCAGACGCTGTCGATCAAGCATCGCGAATTCATCGAGGCAGCCCGCGCATCCGGTCAGCGGCCGTTCAAGATCATCATCAAGCACATCATCCCGAACCTCGTCGGCCCGGTGGTGATTTTCGCGGCGTTGACCGTGCCTGAGATCATCGCCACCGAAAGCTTCCTTTCCTATCTCGGCTTCGGCGTGCAGGAACCGCTGACCTCGCTCGGCACGCTGATCGCCGAAGGAACCGATGCCATGGAAAGCATGCCGTGGCTGCTGGTCTTCCCGGCAAGCTTCCTCGTGGCCCTACTGCTCAGCCTGCTCTTCATCGGCGACGGCCTGCGCGACGCGTTCGACCCGAAGGATCGTTAAATGGCGGATACCCTCCTCGAACTCAAAGACTACTCGATCACCTTCAAAACGCCGGATGGAGAGGTGAAAGCCGTCTCCAACATGAGCCTGACGGTCAGGCGCGGCGAACGCATCGCCATCGTCGGCGAGTCCGGTTCCGGCAAGAGCCAGACCTTCCTCGGCATCATGGGCCTGCTTGCCAAGAACGGCAAAACAACGGGACAGGCACTGCTCGAAGGCAAGGACGTGCTGGCGCTGAAACCGCGCGAGCTCGACCAGATCCGTGGCAAGGACATGGCCATGGTCTTCCAGGACCCGATGACCGCCCTCAATCCATCGCTGAAGATCTCCCGGCAGTTGACGGAACAGCTCGAGGTTCACGGCGGGCTGACCGCACGCGCCGCATCCACTGCGGCCCTCGACATGCTCAAACGTGTCGGCATCCCCGATCCCACACGGCGCTTCCATCTCTATCCGCACGAGCTCTCCGGCGGCATGCGCCAGCGCATCGTCATCGCCATGGCACTGCTCACCCGGCCGAAGTTATTGATCGCCGACGAGCCGACGACAGCGCTCGACGTCACCATTCAGGCGCAGATCCTCGATCTCTTCAATGACCTGACGGCGGAGATGAACACGGCGCTGATTATGATCACCCACGATCTCGGCGTCGTTGCCGGCCTCGCCGACCGGGTCGCCGTCATGTATGCCGGCCGCATCGTCGAGGAGGCGCCTGTCGACGAACTCTTCGACAACCCAGCCCATCCCTATACCGCAGCACTGCATGCCTCGATCCCGCGGCCGGACCAGGATGTCGACGATCTCGTCGTCATCCCCGGCCGTCCGCCGAACCTGCAACACCTACCGAAGGGCTGCAATTTCTCGCCGCGCTGTTCGCAAGTCCAGGACGATTGCATCGACCGTCCGCCATTGCTCGAAACGCTGGCACCGCACCACTGCGCCGCCTGCTACCATCCGTTCCCGCGTCGTGAGGAGTTGCTGAACCATGGCTGATCGATCGCTTCTGAGGGTCGAGAACCTGACGACCCAGTTCGAACTGCCGGCCAAGGGCCTCTTCAAGCCGCCGGTCTTCCTGACCGCCGTCAACAATGTCAGCTTCGACCTCAGCGAAGGTCGAACGCTCGGCGTCGTCGGCGAATCCGGCTGCGGCAAGTCCACGCTCGGCCGCTCCATCTTGCGGCTGTTGAAATCTCAGAAGGGCCGCATCCTCTGGCAGGGCCGCAATCTTCTCGACCTGTCGGACGAGGAAATGCGCGCTGCTCGCCGCGACATGCAGATCATCTTCCAGGACCCGATCGCCTCGCTCGACCCGCGCATGACGGTTGGAGACATCATCGCCGAGCCGCTCACGGTCTTCGAGCCCAAACTCTCCAGGGCAGAGCGCACCGAGCGCGTTCGCGAGATCATGACCGCCGTCGGCCTAGTGCCGGAGATGATCAACCGCTATCCGCACGAATTCTCCGGCGGCCAGGCGCAGCGCATCGGCATCGCTCGCGCGGTCGTCACCAAACCCAAGCTGATCATCTGTGATGAGCCGGTTTCGGCCCTCGATGTCTCGATCCAGGGACAGGTGATCACGCTTCTGCGCAAGCTKCGCAAGGAATTCGGCCTGACGCTGATCTTCATCAGCCACGACCTCTCCGTCGTGCGCCTGATATCCGACGATGTGCTGGTGCTCTATCTCGGCAGGGTGGTGGAAGCCGGTGATTGCGCCACCGTCTTCGATCACCCGGCCCATCCCTATACGCAGGCGCTGTTTTCCGCCGCGCCGATCCCGGATCCGAAACTTGCACGGCTGCGCACGCGCATCCGCCTGCAGGGCGACCCGCCCTCGCCGCTCAACCCGCCGAAAGGCTGCGTCTTCTCGCCGCGATGCTGGAAGGCGACCGACATCTGTCGCACCGAAATGCCGCCGACCGAGCAGGTCCGCCCCGGCCAGACGGCTGCCTGTTATCATATGGACAGGCCATGAGCGAAACGAAGGCCGCGCAAGCGGTCTTCGCCTTGAATATCTGATGCGCCATCCGTTCTCGGGACGAAGTGGACTATTTTTGGGTCTAAATTCCCCAATAAGAAAGATTTTATGAGCGCGTGCTATCCCATTTTGGCCTAATCGCAAGCCAGGGGAACGCATATATGAAATCGAAGATATCAGTTTTGATCGCACTCGCCGCCACGATGATCGCCGCCTCCGCCGGTTCGTCGCATGCAGAAGATCTAAGCTTCAAGCTCACCAATGGAACGAACTCCGTCCTGGCGCGCTTCTACAGCTCGCCGACCGGCGTCGACGAATGGGAAGAAGACGTCTTCGGCGACGACGTTCTCAATCCTGGTGAAAGCATGGACATCACCATCGCCGATGGCCGCACCGTCTGCAAATATGACATGCGCTTCGAATTCGAGGAGGGCTCAAACCTCGCAACCACCGAAGATACGCAGGATCTTTGCGCGATGGGCAGCTACACTATCCACGAATAGGTATTAAGAGCCCGCCTTCGCATCGTCCGTGAAGGGCGGGCCTTCATCTCTCGTGATATCGACGCTTGTCACTTCGTCCGGCTCCGCGTATCAGCGAATGAAGACCGGCGCACAATCCTTTCCGAAAATCGGGATCGATTTTCGGAAAGGATTGTGCGCCAATTCAAAGTGATAGAGCGTCCTTAGCGCGTCCTGTTCGACGCTCGGCGCTCTAATGCCGGGAGGACAAGGTGAGCAGACGGTTTCTATCGATCGGTGAATGCATGGTGGAACTCTCGCAAGCAGGCGACGGCCTGCTGCGCAAGGGCTTTGCCGGCGATACCTTCAACACCGCCTGGTATGCCCGCGCCTGCCTTGCCGCCGACTGGTCGGTCGACTATTTCACCGCCCTCGGTGACGACGCCATGTCGGATGAAATGCTGGCCTTCATCGACACATCAGGTATCGGCACGAGCCTCATCCGCCRCATCAAGGGCAGGACGCCCGGTCTCTATATGATCAACCTGAAGAATGGCGAACGCTCCTTCAGCTACTGGCGCGACAGCTCGGCGGCCCGCAGCCTGGCCGCCGATCCGGACAGTCTGCGCGAGGCGGTGGAAAGCGCTGCCGTCATCTATTTCTCCGGCATCACCCTTGCCATCCTGCCGCATGAGGATGCCGAGACGCTGCTCGCCGAAGTCCGTCGCGCCAAGGCCGCCGGCAAGCTCGTCGTCTTCGACCCGAACATCCGCCCGCGCCTCTGGTCGAGCTACGACGTGATGCACACGACGATCAGCGAAGGCGCCCGCTCCTCCGTGGTCGTCATGCCGAGCTTCGACGACGAGGCCGCCCATTTCGGCGACGATTCCATCGAGGCAACGATCCATCGCTACCGTGCACTGGGTGCCGTTGATATCGTCGTCAAGAACGGCGCTGACGGTGTCACGCTGAATTTTGCCGGCGAGCAAACCTTCGTTCCGGCCGAAAAGGTGAAGAAGGTGGTCGACACGACCAGCGCCGGCGACAGCTTCAACGGCGCCTTTCTCGCACGATATCTCGAAGCAGGCGATGCGCCTGCCGCCGCCCGTTTCGCAGCAAAGGTCGCTGCCCGCGTCGTCAGCGAACATGGTGCACTGGTGGTGAAAGAGAAGCTTGGATTGGATGGCGGCTAGCCACACATGCTGACACAGTACGAACGCGATGCGCAGGCGCTCCCCGCCTTGTCGACATCGCTTGCTCCGCTGTTCCTCCCCGAAATCGATTCCGATTTCAGGGTTGTGCGACCAGGGGAAATCAGGACTTCGTCGGCCGGTCGGATTCGCGAACCGCCTCGTCATGGTACCAGCAGCTGTCGAGCGCTGCATCGCAGACTTCGGCTGCCTCGCGCTCCATCAGGCGGGCGCGTTCGAACCGGTTGGCGGTGCGTATCGCCTTGACGGGAAACTGGTAGATCGTTGCGGATTCACGGTGGAAACCGGTGGGCATGAGATCGCCTCCATTCAGCTCGGCGCATCAACATTTCAGGACCGCTACCATAGCATAATGCACATAGTTTATGCAAATTGCACAAAATAAGAGCAATGTTGCAATTGTAGCCGGTCGGCATGCTGTCTCGACCAAAAGCTTCCGCCAATTTGTTTAACACTTCATCATTTCAGCTTAACGCCGCAATTTTCATCCGGTTCCAGACGGGAAAAGTGCGTTTTGATGGGCGATACCGCCTGCGAGCGTTAAAAACAGCCCGATTTTCCAAAAGGGGAAAAATCGGTCGGTATGCTGATTCGCGATTTTTCTTTCGCGTGGCGCCAAAACTGGCACGCTACGTGCTTTTAAAGCGTCATCCCTGGCGATCGGATGCGCTTGCGCGCCGAGATTGCCTCCGGATTTGCTCACCTTTGTAGCACTGAGAGAGTCGCGATGACAAAATTTAAGCTCGAGTACATTTGGCTCGATGGGTACACACCGGTACCGAACCTGCGTGGCAAGACGCAGATCAAGGAATTCGATGAATTCCCGACGCTGGAACAGCTTCCGCTGTGGGGCTTCGACGGTTCGTCGACCATGCAGGCCGAGGGCCGCAGCTCTGACTGCGTGCTGAAGCCCGTCGCCATTTACCCCGATCCGGCCCGCACCAACGGCGCTCTCGTCATGTGCGAAGTCATGATGCCGGATGGCGTCACGCCGCACGCATCGAATGCCCGCGCCACCATCCTCGACGACGAAGATGCCTGGTTCGGCTTTGAGCAGGAGTATTTCTTCTACCAGAACGGCCGTCCGCTCGGCTTCCCTGAGCAGGGCTACCCGGCTCCGCAGGGTCCTTATTACACCGGCGTCGGCTACTCGAACGTCGGCGATGTCGCCCGCGAAATCGTCGAAGAGCACCTCGACCTCTGCCTCGCTGCCGGCATCAACCACGAAGGCATCAATGCCGAAGTGGCCAAGGGTCAGTGGGAATTCCAGATTTTCGGCAAGGGCTCCAAGAAGGCCGCCGACCAGATCTGGATGGCACGCTACCTCCTGCAGCGCCTGACCGAAAAGTATGGCATCGACATCGAGTATCATTGCAAGCCGCTCGGCGACACCGACTGGAACGGCTCGGGCATGCATTGCAACTTCTCGACCAAGTACCTGCGCGAAGTCGGCGGCAAGGAATATTTCGAAGCGCTGATGGCGCAGTTCGACAAGAACCTGATGGACCACATCGCGGTCTACGGCCCCGATAACGACAAGCGCCTGACCGGCAAGCACGAGACTGCTCCGTGGAACAAGTTCTCCTACGGCGTTGCCGACCGTGGTGCTTCGATCCGCGTGCCGCACTCCTTCATCAAGAACGACTACAAGGGCTATCTGGAAGATCGCCGCCCGAACTCGCAAGGCGACCCCTACCAGATCGCTTCGCAGGTTCTGAAGACGATCTCGGAAGTTCCGACTGCAAGCTCGGCTTCTGCTGCCGCCTGACCTCCCGAACGGCGCCGGTCCTGGACCGGCGCCGTGACTTTCTTTTTTCCGTGTGAAAACCGCCGCCGGCTACCGACATAATCGGGGCGATCGGTCAGGCGAAAGCCCTGCAATCCTTGCAATATGGGCTGTAATATTTCCATCATGGTCATGCCTCAAAATAGAGAAGCGGGAATCGCCGTTCCGGAACCCCGCTTTGGGGTTGAGCGTTGGCATATCACTGCGACGCGGATGGAAATCGTGACATGCTGCAACGTCCGGCAAACACTTATAGCGGCGAGAGCTGGGCCAATGCCGCTGCCGCCGGAAACCTGCCCGAGAGGCTGGTGATCGTCACCGATGCCTGGCACCCGCAGGTCAACGGCGTCGTGCGTTCGATCGAGAACACCAACCGCGAACTGGCGAAGATGGGCGTCGAGGTTTCGATGGTGACGCCGGAGCGCTTCAACAGCATCCCCTGCCCGACCTATCCTGAGATCCGCCTGTCGATCGCCAATTACCGCCGCATCGCCCGCGAGATTGAAAAGCACAATCCCTCCTACGTGCATATCGCCACTGAAGGTCCTCTGGGGCTGACCGCCCGCCGTTGGTGCCTGAAGAACCGCATGCCGTTTTCGACGAGCTACCACACCCGCTTCCCGGAATACGTTTCCGCGCGCCTGCCGATACCGAAGAGCTGGCTCTACTCCTTCGTCCGCTGGTTCCATAATGGCGGCGCCGGCTGCATGGTGGCGACACCGAGCCTTGCCCGCGAACTGTCGGAAAAGGGCATCCGCAACCTCATGCCCTGGAGCCGCGGCATCGACGCCACCCAGTTCCGTCCGATGGCGCTCGAGGAAAACCCGTTCGGCTTGGCGCGCCCAATCTTCATGACCGTCGGCCGCGTGGCGCTGGAAAAGAACCTGCCGGCCTTCCTCGATCTCGACCTGCCGGGTTCCAAGGTCGTCGTTGGCGACGGTCCGGCCCGCGCCGAACTGGAAAAACAATATCCCGACGTCATCTTCGCCGGCGTGCAGCTCGGCGAGGATCTGGCGAAAACCTATGCTCAGGCCGACGTCTTCGTCTTTCCCTCGCTCACCGACACCTTCGGCAACACCATCCTCGAAGCACTGGCATCGGGCGTGCCCGTTGCAGCCTATCCGGTCACCGGCCCGCTCGATATCATCGGCGAGGATAGCGAAGTCGGCGCGCTCGACCAGAACCTGCAGGCCGCCTGCCTTGCTGCCCTCTCCGCCTCGCGCGGCAAGGCGCGCGAACTCGCCATGCAATATTCCTGGGAAGCGGCGACGCTGCAGTTCATCAACAATATCCGCGCCGCCAATGGCGTCATCACGCCGAAATGGCGGAAGGCTTGGCAGTATGCCAAGTCGCTTCCTAGAAGCAGAAAGCCCGGCGAAACCGCCGGGCCTCTCCAGTCTGCAGACTGATTGATTTTACTTGTGAAGCGCGCTGCGAAGCGTGTCGTTCGCGACCGCAATCGCGCTGCGCGCGGCAGGCGTTTCAGCAATGGCGTTCAGCAGCACGAAATCGTGGATCGTGCCGTTATAACGCATCGACGTGACCTTGACGCCAGCCTGGCTGAGCTTGCGGGCATAGGCCTCGCCCTCGTCACGCAGCACGTCGTTCTCGTCAACGATGATAAGCGCTGACGGCAGGCCGTTCAACTGCTCCAGCGACGCCTGCAGCGGTGAGGCCGTCGGCTCCTTGCGCTTGGCTTCATCAGGCAGATAGGCGTTCCAGAACCATTTCATCGCTTCCTTCGTCAGCCACGGGCCATCGGCGAACTGGTTGTAGGAACCATTGTCGAAATTGGCGTCGGTGACGGGGTAGAACAGCACCTGCTGATCGATGGCAGGACCGCCGCGTTCCTTGGCAAGCAGCGTCACCGCCGCCGCCATGTTGCCGCCGACGCTATCACCTGCGACGGCGAGCCTGGAGGCATCGACCTTGAACTCCTTGGCATGTTCGGCGACATATTTGGTCGCAGCATAGGCCTGCTCGATGGCAACGGGATAGCGGGCTTCCGGCGAGCGCTCGTAGTCGACGAAGACCACGGCGGCATCGGCGCCGTTGGCGATCTCGCGCACCAGCCGGTCATGCGTATCGGCATCGCCCAGCACCCAGCCACCACCATGGAAATAAAGAATGACCGGCAGCGTACCCTTGGCATGTTCCGAGCGGACAATGCGCAACTTGATGCTGCCTGTCGGGCCAGCCTTGATGACCCTGTCTTCTTCCTGGGCGGCAAGCTTCTTCACGTCACCCTTCTGCGCGCCGGCCAGGACATTGCGGGCATCGACCGGCGACAGCGTGTAGATCGGCTTGCCGCCGGCAAGCCCGTCGATGAACTTCTGCGTTGTCGGTTCGAGTACCGGATCAGCAAGCGCGCCAACGGCGGAGGCTGCGAGCAGTGCTGCTGCGGAAACTGCGGTCTTGATGGTCGACATTGTCTTGTCCTCTCGGTTTCGATGTTCGTCGCGAACACGGCTTTTATATCGTGCACGATTGTTTGTCGTGCAAATTAAATTTCCGCATAGCTGCCATGCATAAAAAGCGCCTACGATTATTTATCGCACGATATATATTTGATTGGTTTTGGAGATATGCTCATGCAGGATCAACTGAAGCTCGACAATTTCATCTGCTTCGCCGTCTATACGGCAAGCCACGCAATGAATCGCGTCTACAAACCGCTGCTCGACACGCTCGGCCTCACCTATCCGCAATATCTGGCGATGGTTTCGCTCTGGGAGCAGGACGGCCAGACCGTCGGCGGCTTGGGTGAAAAGCTCTTCCTGGAATCGAGCACGCTGACCCCGCTGCTCAAACGCCTTGAAACCGCAGGTTATGTCGAACGCGAACGCAGCCGGGAGGACGAACGCGTCGTCGTCATCCGCCTGAGCGAAGAAGGCATTCGCCTGAAGGAAATGGCGATCGGCATCCCGGGTTGCATCGCCGCTGCCAGCGGTCGCGATGAAGTCGACCTCACCCGCCTCCAGGCCGAGATCGTGGCACTGCGTGAAGCGCTGAACAAAAACGTGGCTTAGATTGCCAGATAGCTATCACAGTGCCTGTGATACACCTCTTCTGCCCTGGCGGGCAGGGCAGAGGGGGGCTCCACGACGCGTGCGCAATGCCCCACCAATCAGTGCAAGCTCCCCGCCTACGTCCGCCTCTTCTTGCCTTCGAACGGATTTTCAGGCGAGCGGAAATGGATGCGGATCGGCACGCTCGGCATGTCGAAATCGGCGCGCAACCCGTTGATCAGATAGCGTGTATAGGATTCCGGCAGCGCATCCGACCGGGTGCAGGAGATCATGAAGGCTGGCGGGCGAGCCTTGACCTGCGTCATGTATTTCAGCTTGATGCGGCGGCCGGAAACGGCCGGTGGCGGATGCTGGATCTGCTGCGTCTCCAGCCAGCGGTTGAGCCGCGCTGTCGAGATGCGCTTGTTCCAGACCCTGTCCGTGTCGATGATCGACTGCATCAGCTTGTCGAGCCCCCAGCCGGTCTGGCCGGAGATCGGCACGGCGCGGATGCCGCGCGCCTGCGGCAGCAGCCGGTCGGTCTTTTCGCGCAAGTCGGCAAGCACCGCCTGCCGATCTTCGATCATGTCCCACTTGTTGAAGGCGAGCACAGCGGCACGGCCTTCACGCAGCACCAGGTCGACGATCTGCAGGTCCTGCTTCTCGAAGGGGATCGTCGCGTCGAAGACGATGACGACGGTTTCGGCGAAGCGGATGGCGCGCAGCGCATCGGCAACCGAAAGCTTCTCCAGCTTCTCGATCACCCGCGCCTTACGGCGCATGCCTGCCGTATCGAACATCTTGATGGTGCGGCCGCGCCAGTCCCATTCGACCGAAATGGAGTCACGGGTGATGCCTGCCTCCGGCCCGGTCAAAAGCCGATCCTCGCCGAGGAAGCGATTGATCAGTGTTGACTTGCCGGCATTCGGCCGGCCGACGATCGCCACTCTGAGCGGCTTCGTCTCATCATAGGTCGGCTCCTCGTMCTCGTCACTGCCCTCGCCTTCGGTCTGCGGAATGTCGACGTCAGTGACGGCGACATCCTCCTTGGCGGGATAGGCTCGGTCCTCGCCGATTGCCGCAACGATGGCGTCACGCAGGTCGAGCATGCCCTGCCCATGTTCGGCCGAAATCGGCGTCGGCTCGCCGAGCCCGAGCGTATAGGCGTCGTAGAAACCGCTATCGGAGCCGCGTGCCTCGGATTTGTTGGCAACGAGCACCACCGGCTTGCCGCGCCGGCGCAGCATTTCGGCAAGGTCGGTATCGACGGGCGTCAATCCGCTCTTGGCGTCAACGACGAAGAGCGAAAGATCCGCCTCGTCGATCGCCGCTTCCGTCTGCGCCCGCATCCGGCCCTGCAGGCTCTCCGCGTCGGCCTCTTCCAGACCAGCCGTGTCGATGATCGTGAAAGTCAGGCCCATCAGCCGCGCATCGCCCGGCCGGCGGTCGCGGGTTACACCTGGCGTGTCATCGACAAGCGCCAGCTTCTTGCCCACCAGCCGGTTGAAAAGTGTCGACTTGCCGACATTCGGACGACCGACGATGGCGACCGTGAAACTCATTCTTTTTCCTTAAGCTCAGCCCTGAGCGGCGGGCGCCTTGCCGGATGCGGTAATCAGATCAAGCATCATATGGGCGCGATTGGCAACATTGCGCGGGCTGTCGGTATCGTCGACGATCGACTGGAACCACTGCCGCGCCTGCGCCATGTTGCCGGCTTTGTAAGCGGCAAGGCCGAGTGCCTCGCGCGCCGAATGACGGAAGGCGTTGCCCGGAACGGCCATCTCCTCGATCGCGGCCGAAACCTGCTCGTAAGCGCCGTTCTCGATGAGCAGCCAGCCGGCACGCATCTTGGCGGCATCGCGCACGGCGGCCGGAACGCCGTTGTCCTTGCCGATCTCGTTGAAGGCGGCGATCGCGGCAGCAGTATCGCCCTTCTGCACCTGGACCGTCGCGGCCCGCATGCGTGCCAGCACCGGATAGGCGCCATGGCCTTCCTTCTCGAGCTTGTCGAGCGCGGCCAGCGCCTCGTCGTTCTTGTTTTCGTCGGCAAGCTTCATCGCCGCCAGGAACTGGTCGCCGGTGCCGGAGGAACGGTTGTCGTCCCAATAGTCGTAGAGAACCTTGCCGGCTGTGCCGGCGACGATCAGAATAGCTACGACGATGATATAGCGGCCGAACCGGCGCCAGACGCCCTTCATCTGGTCGGACCGCAATTCCTCATTGACTTCACGGATGAAGCTGTCGTCGTTGAATGCCATTCTCGTCTCCGGCCGCGGAAATACCCATACACCATGCAAAACGCATATTGTCGGGCCTTCTACTCCATTTTGCAGCGGTTGTAAGGGGGATGTGAAAGATTAGAGCAATTCCAGGAAAAGTGCGAAGCGGTTTTCCCACGCAAAGCGCGAAGCGCTTTTGCCGGGAATTGCATAGAAACAAAAGGTTAGAGCGGTTCTGAGCTTCCGTGAAAAGCTGAACCGCTCTAGAGCGCCCCGCGTCCAACAGGACGCTCTAACACTTTGAATCCGCGTATAATCCTTTCCGAAAATCGGAATCGATTTTCGGGGTTATGCGTCGGTCACATGACGAGCGGCGAAACCCCGATCAACCATTCGTGCAGCTTCCAGATGATCAGCGCCCAGACGACGATGCCCATGACGATCGCATAGAGGTCGTATTTGGCCGAGACGAACGGCCGGAGCGTGATCTCGCCCGCCCGCTGCCGCCGTTTCAAGGAAATGCGCAGGATGACGCCCCAGGCGAGAAAGGCGGCAAACAGCAGAACCGACGATGTCTCGCCATTGGCGAGCAGGTGCGCCAGCGCCCAGATCTTCACCGACAGCACCATCGGATGTTTGGTCTTCGTCGCGATATGCCCCGCCGGCAGCAGCGAGGCGACGAGACAGATCATCGCGATCAGCATCAGCGTAATTGCTATATGCGCCGTCCAGACCGGTGGATTGTAGAGTATTCCGGTCACCTGCCGCGCCTGCCCGAAGCCGTAGATTAACAGGATCAGCGTGGCGATGCTGGCAATGGAATAGGCCGCCCGCCAGCCCTTCTCGCCGAGGCTTGCGATCATCGAGCGGCGAAAGTCCGGCAACAGCACCCGCACCAAATGCACCCCAAGGAAAAGTATGATGCCGACGATAAGCAATGTCATTGCGGATCCCTTCTGTGCCGTTTGTCATGGCTTACCGGCTGGCGCGAAAAAATGCCAGCGCGACCGCAGCTTCGCCGCAATTCTGTCGGAGGGAAACCGCGAACAAATTGTCGCGGTGCCCATGTCTCGTTCCCTCCTCTCCGCCTGCCTTTCTGTTTCGCTCCTCATTCCGGCAATGGCAGAGGCGGCCGACCGGCCGAAACAGCTCGTCATCATTTCCTTCGACGGTGCCCACGACAATGCGCTCTGGTTGAAGAGTCGCGAGATGGCGGCGAAAAACGG
>NZ_JBFTQY010000061.1:0-45235 GCF_056399245.1 Rhizobium sp. 01N447_2 | reverse complement strand
GGTATCAAGTGCTTATGCGGTGGCCTCGTCGACGATCGCGTCCACGGAAACCGGGGAGGCCTACGACACCTATTTTGCTGCCGAAATTGGCAACATCACCTCCGTCGACCAATTGATGAGCGACGACAAACTGGTCGGCTATCTCAGGATCGCCTACGGGCTTTCCGACGACGAATCCGACTCCTACATTTCGGCAGCCCTGAAAAGCGCCGACATTGCCGAAGCGATCGGCTTGTCTGACCTGCACGACGCCTTCAATTTCGACGAGGACGGCGCGCTTGCCGATGGCGACACCGCCCAGACCTCGAACCAGACCGCCACGACCACGGCAGCCTTCGACGAAAATTATCAGGTGCTGGTCGCCAATGCCAGCACGGAAGATGCCACCGACAACTATACGACACGCATCGCCAGCGTCACCTCGATCGATGATTTCCTCGTATCGAACGATGACGACGATGACGACGACAACGACGATCTTCCGGAACTGTGGGAAATGGCGTTGCGCGCCTATGACATAGACCCGGACAGCGTTTCGAGAAGCGAAGTTCGGAAAATTCTCGAAAGCGATCCCTCGGACTCGAAAAGCTATGTCAACAGCCTCGACGACGACCGGTTCGTAGCCTTTCGCAAAGCCTTCAACTTCGACGACAATGGTGACGTCACCGTTCCCTTGCAGGCCATGTCGGAATCCGTCGTCGACGACTATGCCGCCTATTACAAGCAGAACAAAATCCGATACCTCGAAGGCGACGAACTGACCGAGGCGACCGATGCAGCGAATGACGAGATCACCTATTTTCGCGAGCAGATGGCGACGATCACCACGGCCAGCGAATTTCTGGCCGACGATCGCCTGGTTAGCTTTGCGCTTGAGGCGAAGGGGCTCGACCCGGACGATGTCACGTCGGACGAGTTGGAGAAGATGTTTTCTTCCGATCTCGACGACGAAGATAGTTATGTCAACAAGCTGGACGACAATCGTTTCGGCGAACTCGTCGGCTCGTTCAATTTCGATCAGGACGGCAATATTTCCGCCGATCCGACCGGGACTGTGCAGCAGCGCGGCGATGTGCTGGAAACGATCGACTCCTATGTCAGGCTGACGCTCGAAGACGACCAGGGCGACAGCAACACCGGCGTGCGCCTTGCCCTCTATTTCGAACGCAAGGCGCCGGAGATTTCGAACGCCTATGACATTCTGGGCGACAGCGCGCTCTTTGAGTTCTTTACGACGACCTTCAACCTGTCCAGTTACGTCTCGAACATGGACGTCGACAAGCAAGCCGAGATGGTCGACAATTTCATCGACATGAAGGATCTGTCGGATCCTGACAAAGTCGACGATCTGATCCAACGCTTCACCGCCATGTATGACATGGCCAACGGCACGGGCACCACGTCGTCAGCCCTGTCGATCCTGACCGGCTCGGCGACAATCAGCGCTGACACGCTGCTTGCGGTGGCGCAGTTGAAAAGCAGTTGAGCGGCCTGTAGGCCCGTTCCCGGAGAAGCTGACGGAAGTGCATCGCTGCCCTGCGGGGCAGGGGGCCGGTGCCTTTGCCCGGATGCGCCTGATGAACGCAGCGCTGGTTGAAAACAAAATATCCTGCACGTTATATTCATAATTAAATCCCCGTTAATAAGCATGGGCGAATATTCCCGAAATGGCTGGGTCGACAGCGATGAATCTAGGGGGATTTGCGAATGAATATTCTTGATCGTGGTGCAAATGCTGTCGCGGTTCTTGCGGCTCTGTCGAAGTCGCAAGCGATGATCGAGTTTGATTTATCGGGCAATATCCTCACCGCAAACGAAAGCTTCTGCAGGGCGCTCGGTTACGAGTTGACGGAGATCGTCGGGAAACATCACAGCATGTTTGTCGAACCTGCCTACGCATCCTCGGCAGAATACAAGGCTTTCTGGACGAAGCTGTCGGCCGGGAAATTCGATCAACAACAATATAAGCGGCTCGGAAAGGGCGGGCGTGAGGTCTGGATCGAAGCATCCTACAATCCCGTGTTCCGACGCGGGAAGCCGGTCAAGGTCATCAAGATTGCAACCGATATCACCGCGCAGAAGCAAAAATCTGCCGAGCATGCGGGCAAGATCGACGCATTGTCCCGGGCTCAGGCGATCATCGAATTCACGCCGGCCGGCGAAATCCTGACCGCGAACGACAATTTCCTGACCGCGCTTGGTTATTCGCTTGCCGAAATCCAGGGCAAACATCATTCGATGTTCTGTGAAGCCGATTACTCGAGGTCGGAGGCTTACAAGGAATTCTGGCGGAAACTTGCGAGCGGCCAACTGGTTGCCGACGAATTCACGCGTGTGGGCAAGGGTGGACGGAAGGTTTACATCCAGGCTTCCTACAATCCGATCTTTGACCTGAACGGCAAGGTGTTCAAAGTCGTGAAGTTCGCGACCGATGTCACGGCGCGCGTCGAAAATGTCGAACAACTTGCGCTTTGCCTGACGAATCTTGCGGATGGCGACCTGTCGCAGGCGATCCAGAAGCCTTTCATTCCTTCACTGGAAAGGCTGCGTTCCGACTTCAACAGCGCCTCGGAAAAGTTGAAGGGCGCGATGGCAACGGTTGCCGAAAATGCCAAGGCGATCTCCGCCGGTTCCAACGAAATCCGCACGGCGGCCGACGACCTGGCAAAACGTACCGAGCAGCAAGCGGCATCCGTCGAAGAAACCGCCGCCGCCCTTGAGGAAATCACGACGACGGTCAAGGATTCGAGCCGCCGTGCGGAGGAAGCCGGTCAGCTCGTGGCGCGTACCAGGAACCATGCGGAACATTCCGGCCAGGTGGTTCGTGACGCGATTGGAGCGATGGACCAGATCGAAAATTCGTCACGCGAGATTTCCAACATCATCGGTGTCATCGATGAGATTGCCTTCCAGACGAACCTTTTGGCGCTTAATGCCGGCGTAGAAGCGGCACGGGCAGGGGAGGCCGGCAAGGGTTTTGCGGTCGTTGCCCAGGAGGTCCGCGAACTGGCGCAGCGATCGGCGAAAGCTGCAAAGGAGATAAAGAGCCTGATTACGGCATCCGGTTCTCATGTCGCAAACGGCGTTGCCCTCGTCACGAATGCCGGATCCGCGCTCCAGGAAATCGCCAGTCAGGTTCACGAAATCAATACCAACGTCACGGCGATCGTGGAGGCGGCGCGCGAGCAATCGACTGCGCTCGGCGAGATCAGCCAGTCCATCAACACCGTCGACCAGGGAACGCAGCAGAATGCCGCGATGGTCGAGGAGCAGACGGCCGCGAGCCACGGCCTTGCGCGAGAGGCTGCCGCGCTCTTCGAGCTTCTTGAACAGTTCCGTTTCAACGATGCACCGAGATCGAGGTCTTCGTTCGTGCAGGCGGATCGCCACGCCGCCGCACCGACGGCTTTGAAAGTCGTTCGTACCTCGCCTGCCGCGTCCATGCGTGGGTCGGCGTCCGTCGCGCTGAAGTCTGATTGGGAGGAATTCTGATCTGCCCAAGTTGAGGCCATATCTGAGCAGTATCGGTGACGGCAGAACGTCACCGTGATCGAAAGGCCGAAGCGGGACACGATAAAGCTCGCAAACAGCGCGACGGCTGTATGCGTTGCAATGCCGCGCCCAGGACGGCTGGGCTGGCCATATGCTCGGCTGGTTGTCTCCCACACTTCAGCCGCGCTGCCCACCCCACTTCAATCAAGCTACCTCGAACCGGGATGGTTCGGCTTGCAACGCTCGATCCATGCGTCGGGCCTTTCGCGCAAATCGACCGTCGGCGCCATGCGGGTGAATTGTTCGCCCTCACCCGGCAGATTATCCTGCAACTCGATGGCTCGTTCGCCGCAGGTGAAGCGGCCGGTTCGCTGATCCGCGCCGCGACCGCAACCCCCTAAGGGGCCGGATCCGGAGGCGCCGGCTCTGCGGCCGCATCGTCGGCAGCCCACCGGCGGAGATTTCATCAACCCACCGAAGATAAAGGCTCGGTTCGGCCGCCAGGTCACGGAGCGGGAGGGGCATGATGATGAAGCTCGGAAACAAGAGAAAAATGCTGCGCTGCCAAAAAAATCGCCACGCGCACCACTGCGCGTTTTTTCGGCACGACCCATTGACAATTCATCCTTGATGGCACTTGATAACGTTATTCCAGTAAAACAGACACGCGTCCATTATACTGGAACAATAGGAATCATCCATAAGGGGAACGCCATGACCATTTCCTTTCGCACCGGCGTGATGTCGCTGGCCGCCGCCGCTCTGTTGTCCACGCCTGTGCTGGCCGAAGGCAGCAAGCTCGATGAAGTGCTGGCCCGCGGCCATCTCGTCCTCGGCACGGGCAGCACCAATGCGCCTTGGCACTTCAAGAGCGCCGACGACAAGCTTCAGGGATTCGACGTCGACATGGGCCATATCATCGCCAAGGCGCTTTTCGGCGACCCTGAGAAGATCGAATATGTGAACCAGTCCTCCGATGCCCGCATCCCGAACATCACCACCGACAAAGTCGACATCACCTGCCAGTTCATGACCGTTACCGGCGAGCGCGCCCAGCAGGTTGCCTTCACCATTCCCTATTATCGCGAGGGTGTAGGCCTGATGCTCAAGGCGGACGGAAAATATGCCGACTACGCCGCCCTCAAGACGGCCGGCTCCTCCGTCACCATCTCGGTTCTCCAGAACGTCTATGCCGAGGCGATGGTGCATGCGGCATTGCCGGAGGCCACCGTCGACCAGTACGATTCCGTCGACCTGATCTATCAGGCGCTGGAATCGGGACGCGCCGATGCAGTCGCCACGGATCAGTCGTCGCTCGCCTGGTACATGACGCAGAATCCGGGTCGCTATAAAGATGCCGGCTACGGCTGGAACCCGCAGACCTATGCCTGCGCCGTCAAGCGCGGCGATCAGGATTGGTTGAACTTCGTCAACACCGCCCTGCACGAAGCCATGACCGGCGTTGAATTCGACTTTTATGCCAAGTCCTTCAAGACTTGGTTCGGCAAAGATCTGACACCGCCACAGATCGGCTTTCCCGTCGAGTTCAAGTAACAGCCATGTGGAGCGGGACACGTTTCCCGCTCCGCATTTAGAGAGTGAGAGCACGACGTCGTCCGAAAACCGCTCACAGTTTTCGGCATCATGCTCTGGTCTGAAAGGGCGGCCCGTATGGGTTACACGTTGAATTTCGCTGCCGTCTGGCGCAATTTTGATTTTCTTTTGAGCGGGCTCGCGCTCAGCCTCGGCCTTGCCATGATCTCGATCCTGATCGGCGCCGCGATCGGCCTCGTCGTGGCCTTCGCGCTGACGTCCAAAAGCCGTTTTGCAGTCGTGCCGGCACGGGTCTATGTCACTGTCATTCGCAATCTGCCGATTCTCCGGCGCCTATCTGGCCGAGGTGTTCCGCGCCGGGCTGCTGTCGATCCCGAGAGGATTGACGGAAGCGGGTCTTGCCATCGGCCTGACGGGGATGCAGATCCGCAGTTCCATCATCGCTCCGCTGATGCTGCGCAACGTGCTGCCGTCGCTGTCCTCGACGATTATTTCGCTCTTCAAGGACACCTCGCTCGCCGCCGCCATCGCCGTGCCCGAACTGACGTTTGCTGCCCGCAAGATCAATGTCGAGAGCTTCCGCGTCATAGAGACCTGGATGGTGACGTCAGCGCTCTATGTCGCGACCTGTTTCCTCATCGCCGCCGTGATGCGCTTCGTCGAGCGCCGTCTGGCCCTGCCGAGATAAGCCCTGATGTCCCACACTTTTCTCGAACAACTCTGGATCGCCCGCTACGTCATCATGAACGGCATCGGCGTGACCGTGTCGATCTCCCTGCTGGCCATCCTCGCCGGTTCCGTACTCGGTGTTTTCGTTGGTTTGGCGCTCGTCTATGGCGGCGTTGTTTTGCGTCTGGCCGTGCGCGCCTATACGGATATCATCCGCGGCACGCCGGTGCTCGTGCTCGTGCTGGCGAGCTACTATGTGTCGGCCGCCGTCGGCCTCGATCTCGGGCCGTTCTCGGCCGGCGTGCTTGCCCTTGCCATCTTCTGCTCCTCCCATGTCGGCGAAATCGTGCGCGGAGCGCTTCAGGCAATCCCGAAGGGGCAGACCGAAGCCGCCAAGGCGATCGGCCTCACCTTTACCCAGACCTTCACCTCGGTGCTGTGGCCGCAGGCCATGCGCCAGTGCCTGCCGGCCTGGGTGAATACGGCGGCCGAGATGGTGAAAGCCTCGACACTGCTCTCCGTCATCGGCGTCGCAGAACTTCTCCTGCGCACACAGGAGATCATCTCCCGCAATTTMATGAGCCTCCAGTTCTATTTCCTGGCTGGCGGTCTCTATTTCATCATCAACTACGGCATCGAGCACTTCGGCAAATATGTCGAGCGCAAGACCGCCCTGCCGTCCTGAGGAGTTCCCCCGATGGCCAAGACCATTCTCGACATCCAGGGTCTGCGCAAGACTTACGGCATCCACGAAGTCCTCAAGGGCGTCGATTGCGCCGTGCAGGAAGGCGAAGTCATTTCCATCATCGGCTCATCCGGCTCCGGAAAGACCACCTTGCTGCGCTGCATCAACATGCTTGAGGAATTCCAGGGCGGCACGATCAGCCTCGACGGCGAGGAGATCGGCTACCGCGCCGAAGGCGCAACGCGGCGCCGCAAGAGCGAGAAAGAGATTGCACGCCAACGCGCGCTGACCGGCATGGCGTTTCAGCAGTTCAATCTTTTCCCGCATATGAGTGCCGCTGAAAATGTCATGCTCGGCCTCGTCAAGGTCAAGAAAATGACGAAGCCGGATGCCCGCGCCATCGCGGAAAAATGGCTCGATCGTGTCGGCCTTTCCGCCCGCTCGAACCATTATCCCGGACAGCTTTCCGGCGGCCAGCAGCAGCGCGTCGCGATCGCCCGCGCCATCGCCATGTCGCCGAGGCTGATGCTGTTCGACGAAGTGACCTCCGCGCTCGACCCGGAACTGGTGGGCGAAGTGCTCCAGGTCATCAAGGGGCTTGCCGCCGACGGCATGACCATGCTGCTGGTCACGCACGAGATGCGCTTTGCCTACGACGTTTCGTCACGGGTCATCTTCATGAACCAGGGCGTCATCTGCGAGGAGGGCGATCCGAAGGACATGTTCGTGCATCCGAAGACCGAACGGCTGGCGGAATTCCTCAAGACCTCGAGTTTCAACTAGACGAAAAGATCCCGTGACGGTCCGCTCTGCGGATCGTCACGGGCGCTCGATCCAAGGATCGACAAGCTCGATCCCAAGGCTCTCGAAATCCTTTATATTACGGGTGGCGAGGGTGAGATCGTGGGCAATCGCGGTGGCGGCAATCAAGCCACCCATTGACGACAAGCCGCGTCCGCTTCGCTTTGCGAGCCCCATCAAGTCTCCCCAGGTTATCGCAACCGCCTGGTCTACAGGGATGACACGCTGCTCGAAGCGTTGCGGCAGGTCCTGGGCAAGCCATTCAGCCAGCGCGTCGCGCTTCCGACCGCTTTCCATCAATGCAACACCACGCCGGATCTCCGCGATCGATACGACGCTGATGAATGAGCGATCCTCGTCGAGATCGTCCAGCCATTGCAGGACATGTGCATCGGGACGCGGCCTTGTCACCTCGGAAAGCACATTGGTGTCCAGCAGAAGTCTCACAGCTGGAGATCACGCGGTTCGTCGCGCTGCCGTTCGAGGTCCAGATCGGCGCCACGCAGCGGCGATTGCATCAGAAACTCTGCAAGGGTGCCCTTGCGCGCGGTCTTCCGCTGCCATTCCTCGGCCGAAACGACGACGACGCTTGGTTTACCATTGCGCATGATCGTTTGCGGTGTTGCTTGCGCGCGTTCGATAACCTCAGACAGCTTGGCCTTCGCACTGGCGACGGTCCAACTTTTATCCTCTGGTCGGGATGGCTGCATTCGCTATACCCTGACTATAGTGACTATCATGACTATATAAGCCGAACCGGTCTAKCCGCAAGCAACTTTTCGATAGGGAAGGGGCTTTCCCGGCTTTGCGCGGCCGACGCTGAGAAGTTTGCAAGGAATTGCGGGGACTCGCTCAATTTACGCTCAGTTTGCATTCCCAGCGTGCAAATTCCAGGGGGAGGGATCCGAGACATCTTGGAAGTCCTGAACGCAGAATTTTGGCACGAGCTTTGCTTTCCTGTCTTGTATGCAAGATAGCCAGACATCTGAGAGCACGCAGAAGACCATCGAGGAGACGATCGTCTCCGGGATTCTTTCAGCCAAAATTCGGCCTGGGACGCGTCTCAGTGAAAACCAGCTGGCAACGCTCTTCAGCGTGTCTCGAACCCGCGTCCGTGAAGCCATGATGCGCTTGGAAACACGCGGTATCGTGCATGTCAGTCCGAGACGAGGCTGGTTTGTTGTCGAGCCGTCCGCTGAAGAGGCGATCGCGGTCTATGAGGCACGGCGCGTCATCGAGGCCGGATTGCTGCGCAGCATGCGCGTATTGACGGACGAGGGAAGCGAAGCTCTCGACGTGCATTTGAACGAGGAAGAGACGGCAATGGCTGCGGGCGACCGCCAGCGCCTGACCTATTTGATGGGTGATTTCCACATCCGCATCGCAGAATTGAGCGGGAACGCCATCATCGTCGATATCCTCCGCGATCTCACAGCGAGGACGATCCTCATCTCGATGCTCTATCAATCTGAATTTCATGCCGCACAGTCCCATGACGGGCACTGCCGCATCTTCGAGGCCATGCAAGCGGGCGATTTCGTCAGAGCTGCGGAACTCTCTGTCGAACATCTGGACGAAGTGGAAATGGGGCTCGATCTCACCACACGCCCGGACCCGCTCTCGGAACTGCGCAGTTCCCTGTCACTTCCTCCCAAGACCGTGTCCCCAACTCCCGGACCCAAAAAACCACAACTTCAAAGGAGCAATTAAAACATGCTGACAAGACGAGTCTTCTTCGCAATGGCGACCCTGGCTGCAACCTTCGGCTTCGGCTCCGCGTCTTACGCCGATGCTCTCGCCGACATCACGGCGCGCGGTACGCTGCGTGTCGCCGTCCCGCAGGATTTCCCGCCCTTTGGCAGCGTCGGCACTGACATGGCGCCGATGGGCTACGATATCGATGTGGCCAATCTCATTGCCGAGAAGCTGGCTGTCAAAACCGAACTCGTGCCGGTCACCAGCGCCAACCGCGTCCCCTATCTGCAGACGAACAAAGTCGATCTGGTCATATCAAGCCTCGGCAAGAATGCGGAGCGCGAAAAGGTGATCGATTTCACCACGGCCTACGCCCCCTTCTTCAATGGCGTGTTCGCGCCCGCCGATCTTTCGATCGCCAAGGTGGAAGATCTCGCAGGCAAAAGCATCGGTGTTACGCGCGGCGCTGTCGAAGATCTCGAGCTGACGAAGATCGCGCCGGCCGATGCGACGATCAAGCGCTACGAGGACAATAACGGCACCATCTCGGCCTTCCTGTCCGGTCAGGTCGACACCATCGCGACCGGCAATGTCGTGGCCGCTGCGATCCTCGCCAAAAATCCTCCCAAGCGCCCTGAGATGAAATTCCTCATCAAGAACTCGCCCTGCTACATCGGTCTCAACAAGGAACAGGCGGCTCTTCTGGAGAAGGTAAACGGCATTATCGCTGCCGCCAAAACCGATGGATCGCTCAACGCCATCTCGCAGAAGTGGCTCGGCGCCGATCTCCCGTCGGATCTGTAAGGAAGCCGGTCTCACGGACGTCATCCCGCGCCTGCGCGCGGGATGACGTGACGCTCCGTCGCCAGAAGAGGGGACAATTCCTTGAGCTATCATTTCGAATTCGGCTGGCTGCTTGAATATTATCCTGAGATCATCAAGGGCATACTGATCACCCTGGAGCTTATCGCGATCGGCGGCGTGCTCGGCATTTCGCTCGGCATCTTCTGTGCCTGGGTGCGCGCGCTCGGCCCGGCTTGGTTGAAGCCTGTCGTTGCGACCTATGTCGAACTGATCCGCAATACGCCGTTTCTCATCCAGCTCTTTTTCATCTTTTTCGGTCTGCCGTCGCTAGGCCTCAAGCTTTCCGAACTGACGGCCGCCAACCTCGCGATGGTCGTCAACCTCGGCGCCTATAGCTGCGAGATTATCCGCGCGGGCATCCAGGCAACTCCGAAGGGTCAGTTCGAGGCGGGCGAGAGCCTTGCCATGACGCGCTTCGAAACCTTCCGGCATGTCGTTCTCGTGCCGTCGCTGCAGCGCATCTGGCCGGCGCTGTCGTCGCAAGTCGTCATCGTCATGCTCGGCTCATCGGTGGTGTCGCAGATCGCCGCCGAGGATCTGACCTTTGCTGCGAACTTCATACAATCGCGAACCTTCCGCGCCTTCGAGGCCTACATCGTCTCGACAGCCATCTATCTTGTGCTGGCGATCCTGCTTCGGCAGGTGCTGGCGGTGGTCGGTGGGTTCATTTTCCCGAGGAGGGCGACGCGATGATCGAGTTCACACTCTGGGACATCCTGCGCAACCTGCTGCTCGCCACCCGCTGGACGATCCTGCTTTCGCTCGTCTCCTTCATCGGCGGCGGCGCGGTCGGACTGGGGCTGCTCTTCTTGCGCATCAGCAAGCGCAAGGCGTTCAGGGTACTTGCGAAATACTATATTGAGCTCTTCCAAGGCACGCCGCTGCTGATGCAGCTCTTCATCGCGTTTTTCGGTCTCGGTCTCTTCGGGATAGATGTGCCGGCCTGGCTTGCTGCGGGATTGACGCTCACCCTGTGGAGCGCCGCCTTCCTCGCCGAAATATGGCGAGGCTGCGTCGAAGCGGTCGTGAGGGGTCAATGGGAAGCCTCCGCCAGCCTCGGCATGGGCCGGTTGCARCAGATGCGCTACGTCATCTTGCCCCAGGCGCTGAGGGTCGCCATACCGCCCACGGTCGGCTTCTCCGTTCAAATCGTCAAGGGAACGGCGCTGACTTCGATCATCGGTTTCGTTGAATTGTCGAAAGCCGGCACGGTGGTCACCAATGCCACCTTCCAGCCCTTCACCGTCTACGGGCTCGTCGCCCTCATCTACTTCGCCCTTTGCTGGCCTTTGTCGAAAAGCAGCCAGATCCTGGAAAGGAAGCTCAATGTCGCTCATCGAAATCACTGAAGTCCGCAAGAGCTTCGGCAGCACCGAGGTGCTGAAAGGCATCAATCTCGATGTGGAGGCTGGCGAAGTCATCGCTATTATCGGCAAGAGCGGTTCAGGCAAATCGACCCTGCTTCGCTGCATCAACGGCCTTGAGACCATCACCGACGGCTCCATCTCCGTGGCCGGCGCGCAGCTCCTTGATGACGAAGTGCATCTGAAGGCACTGCGCCTCAAGGTCGGCATGATCTTTCAGCAGTTCAACCTCTTCCCGCACCTGACCGTCGGCGGCAACGTCATGCTGTCACAGACCGTGGTCAAGAAGACCCCGAAAGTCGAAGCCGAGGCCACCGCCCGAAAGATGCTGGAGCGGGTAGGGCTGGGCCACAGGTTCGACGCCTATCCCGACGAGCTCTCGGGTGGCCAGCAGCAGCGCGTCGCCATCGCCCGCGCGCTGGCCATGCAGCCGACCGCGCTTCTTTGTGACGAGATCACCTCCGCGCTCGATCCGGAACTGGTCGCCGAAGTCCTGGCCGTCGTGCGCGAGCTTGCCGCCGAGGGAATGACGCTCCTGATGGTAACGCACGAGATGAAGTTCGCCCGCGACGTCTGCAGCCGCGTCGTCTTCATGCATCAGGGCCGCGTTCACGAAATAGGCCTGCCGGAGGACGTCTTCGCCAATCCTCAGACTGCAGAGCTGAAGCAGTTTCTCGGCGTCAACTAGAATATCCGTGCGCTTTCCTTGCGAGCGATAACCCATTGGTTTCTTTCGCACTTCATCCTTGAACGCACCATCTGTCATGCCAAAGTGGCGTAATGCAGTTTATGGAACTCGATTAAACGCAAGTCAGTACGGCGCGGCGACAGCGATATCCTTTTGCTCTCACCGCCTTGGAAAACGGACCCGGATTGATGGGTTTCTGACCCCCCAATCCGGGGTCCGTATGGCGCGCGGGCTCAGTCAATCGAGGTAGGCTTCGATGATGGTTCTCGCACTTCGACGGTTGCCGTCAGGCCAGCAATGAGGTGAACGTTTCCAGGCACATTGTCGAGATTGATGCGCACGGGCACGCGCTGCGCCAGCCGCACCCAGCTGAAGGTGGGATTGATATTGGCAAGCAGGCCGGTGCCTGCGGTGCGCTCGCGATCCTCGATGCCGGTCGCAATGCTGTCGATATGACCCTGGAGCCTTTGGCTCTGCCCCATGAGGCGGACCGACACCGTATCGCCGACGTGGATGCGCGGCAGCTTCGTCTCTTCGAAATATCCTTCGACGCGCAAGGAGTCGGTATCGACGAGTGCGACCTTCGCGGTACCGGCGGTGACATAGTCGCCGGGTCTCAAACTCAGGTTCGAAACCGTGCCGTTGACGGTCGCCTTGATTTCTGAACGGTCGAGATTGAGCTTGGCGAGATCGCGGTTTGCGAGCGCCTGCCCATAGGCGGCCCGTGCCTGGTCTTCCGCAGTGCGGGCCTGTTCCTTTTGCTGCAACGACGCCGCATCGCCAAGCCGCTCCTGGCGTTCGCGTTCGCGATGTGCCTGCTCCATCGCAGCCCTGCTTCCTTCGAGGGCAGCTTCTGCCTGGGCAAGCGCAATGTTGAAGCGTTCGCGATCGACGCGGAAGAGCACGTCACCTTTCTTCACACGCTGATTGTCTTGTACATCCACTTCGCTGACGAGGCCGGATACGTCGGGTGCAATGCCGACGACGTCGGCGCGCAAGCGGGCGTCCCGCGTCCAGGGCTCGTCCATGTAATGAACCCAGAGGCCGCGGCCGACATAGAAGGCGGCGCAAACGAAGGCCAGGGTCAAGATGAGGCGGATTGAAAATTTGAGCGTGTTCATACGAAGTACCAGCGTGTCAAAGAGGAAACTGCTCCGAGGAGCAGCACATAGAGGGAAAGGTCGAAGAGGCCGCGGTGCCAGACCAGCGAATAGGCGCCGAGCCAACTAAGGCTCCGGCGAATGAGGATGACCAGCATGAAGCTTAAGATCATGAGAACGAGGAGGCGTGGCACATAGACGCCGTAGAGATCGAATTCGGCAGGCATTGGCTTTTACTCGGCGGCAATTTGGAGAGGAGTGGCAAGAGCTTGCGGATCGCGCCAGTTTGCCGGCGGAGCCGCTTCCGGGAAGAGCGCGCGGCGAAGGCCGACGAGGGCATCGACATTCTCTCTATCCGCTTGCGGGTTTTCGAGTACGACTGTCGCGAGACTGTCGTCGATCGATTGACGCAGATCGTCCGGCGGATCGATCGCCTGTCCCGCCTTGAGGCGCGACCGGTAGAAATCCGATACGCCGGTCAGAACATGCCCGACCGACAAACTGCTTGAGCCGCGCAACTCGGCTCTCTTCGTTTGCAGCATCAGAACGTTGAAACCCAGACGCACCTCGGCAAAGCCGTCGACCTTTTTCAGTTCGCGATCCTCGACGGCGGCCAGCCGGGGAACCAGCTGACCGAGACGATCGAGGATGCGCCCCGAAAGCTGTTCATGGTCGGTCCGCCGTTCGCCGGCGGCGGTCTCGGCAAGGTCTCTCCAGCCAGCCCGGAGGAGCCGCCGCGCCGCGAGTTCGGCGCCGAAGGGACGAGCGATCAGTGTCCAGCCCAGGGCAAAGCCGATGCCGGCAAGGGCCGCGATCGCTTCGTTGGCGAAGGTCGTGAAATCCGAAGAGTACCGATCCTGAAGCGCGATGAAGGACGCGCTGTTTACCGCAAGCAGCATCGCCAGCATGTTGAACTGAGGCTTCGGGATCAGCAGGCCGAGAAGCAGGAAGGGCGGCGCAAATACCAGCACCAGCAGTTCGTAGCTGTTCACAGCCGGCAGGATGGCGAAGATGTAGATGAAGGAGATGACAAGGCTGACGGCACACCAGATGAACATCGAACGGATGAAGGGCGCCGGTCGGTCCAGCGCCGCGAAGAAAGAACATGCCACCGCGGCCATGGTGACGAAACCTGCGCCGTTCTGCCAGCCGGAGAAGATCCAGAAGAAGGACGCGACGACGATCGCTGCAATCACCGAACAGGCGGCGAAGGCCAGCAGCGCATAATCGTAATGGCGGTTGCGGCCGACGATGCGGCGGTGCCGGAAGACGGGATGCCAAGGTCCGGCGTGATTGCTGCTTCGGATCTGGTCGCGCAGTGTCAGGCAGTCGTGCCAGAGATCGACGATCTCCGCCAGGCGAGCCAGCGCACTGCGGAAAAGCAGCGCATTCCAACCGACATTGTCCGGGTCCGATTGCTGGAGGGCTTCGACGCGCCCGCGCAGACGCTCGGCGTTATCCCCGGCCTCGCCTTTGCCGCCTTGCCGCAGCCAATCGGCTATGTCGTTGAGGACGTTCGAGAGTTCCGCAGGTAGCCGTTCGCCGTCGGCCTTTAGTGCATGGAGACGATCGGCGAGCGAGGAGAAGAGAGGCAATGACATCAACAGCCGTCCCCGCAATTCGCGGGAATGGCGAACGATATCACGGCCGTTCGCATCATGTCCGAGCTGGCTGATGATGAGGTCTAGGCCAGTCATGTCGGCAGCGAGCTTCTGCCGCTTCAGCGGGGTTGCGGGCGATGCGCCCTCCCCGCGCAGGATTTCGTCGGCCCAGCTTCCGGCGTCATCGAACCATGAGACGATACGCCCGCCGAGCACGGTGCGGACGCTTGCCGGAAATACGACAGCGCTGACAATGCTGGCGCAGGTGATGCCGATGATGATCTCTTCGGAACGGGCAAGCGCGGTATCGAAAATCGTCTCCGGCGCGCCGACAGATGGCAGAGCAATGAGCGGCAGCGAATATCCCGCCAGCATGAAGACATAGCTTCGGGCGCTGCGGTCGAGCATCGACAGGAAGAGCAGCGTGCCGGTCCAGAGCGCGATCACCAACGACAGAAGCTCCGGCGCATTGACGAAGAGCGGCACGAGGAAGACGGCGGCCGAGGCGCCGAGCAGCGTTCCTAGCGCGCGGTAAAGACCTTTCGAGCTCGTCGCGCCGGCCAACGGGTTGGCAACGACATAGACGGCAGCCATAGCCCAATAAGGGCGCGGCAGGTCGAGCGACAATGCGACGAAGAGCGCAAGCATCGATGCAAGGAAAGCCTTGGCTGAAAATAGCCAATCACGCCAACTGGGAAAACTCACGATGCTGCCTCGACCTGCTTTTCCAAGGTGCCTGGTTGCGGCATCTCGCTGTTGTCGAAGGCCTGCAGCACCCGGATGGCGGCCTCCAGATCGGCCTTGTCGACGTTTTGAAGAATGTGGCCGCGCAGATCGTCGAGCACGTTTTCCATGCGAGCGGCAAGCGTTGCCCCTTGCTCGGTCAGCCACAATCCCTTGGCCCGCCGGTCGGCCGGATCGTCTTTGCGCATAACGAGCCCGAGCGTTTCGAGCTGGTCGAGCAGACGCACCAGCGACGGTCCTTCGATGCCGACGTGGCTGGCGAGCACGACCTGACGAACACCGCCGCCCAGGCGGCCGATCCAGAGGAGCGGTGCCGCACAGGCTTCGGAGATGCCATGCGAACTCAACGCCAGATCTACGGCACGGCGCCACTGGCGACCGGTCGAARGAAGGTTGGCGGTGAAGACACGCTGGAGGTTGCTGTAGGTGTTCATGAACGAGTATATAGCATCAATATCGATAGGATTCAAATTATTTGCTATCTATAATATCGGTTGGCCGACAGCTTGCTCGGCGGGAAGACACCGAAGCACCTGCTCCTTCGTCAGCCTGAACGCGTTATCGCCGCCGCTGGGGATCAGGTGGCGGGCGCGCTGCCGCAAGCCAGTCGCCGCACTCGTCGACTTTCCTGACGAGGCCTTGAATGCGGCGCGGCATTTCCATGGAGAGGCTACGACCCTCTCAGGTCGCCTCGAGAACCATGTTGAGGGGCGTCTGGGCTGCACGCCGGACATGAGTGAAACCGCCCGACCGGATCACCTCGGCCAATCGCCTCTCTCCCGCTTGCGCACCAAGCGCGAGCCCTGTCTCCTGCGCAAGCGAGGTCGGAACGCAGATCATCGTCGAAGCTGAGTAGTAAAGCCGCCCAACCGGATTGATGTTCTCCTCCAGCGTATCTCCGGCCATTGGCTCGACCACCATCCAGACGCCGCCGTCTTTCAGCGCCTTTCGGATATGAGCCGCCGCGGCTTTCGGGTCGCCCATGTCGTGCAAGCAGTCGAAGCAGGTGATCAAATCGAAATCTCGACCGTCGAAGTCCTGCGCCCGGCCGACCTCGAAGTGCAGGTTCGTTAACCCGTGTGCTTGGGCGTGCGCGGTTGCAGCGGCAATCGAGCCCGGATGAAAGTCGTAGCCTGTAAACCGGGAATCGGGAAACGCCTGCGCCATCAGGATCGTCGAGAGCCCGTGCCCACATCCGACGTCCGCCACCGTTGCACCCGATTTCAACTTGTCGATGACACCGTCAAGCGCCGGCAGCCACTCCTGCACAAGGGCATTGACATATCCTGGACGAAACAGTCGCGCGACGGCACAGAACATGCAGCCGGCCTGATCGCCCCAGGCAACGCCTCGGCCGGTTTTGAAGGCGGACTGCACCTTCGGCTGGTTCTCGACCATCGCAGCGGCGGTATCGAATGCGCCAATCAGATTGACCGGGCTGTCCGGCTCGGCAAACACAAGGGCCTGCTCGGGCGTCAGCGAGAACCTTCCTCGCTCATAGTGCACGTAACCTGAGGCGGCCTGTGCGGCCAGCCACTCGCGCACATAGCGAGGCGCACATCCGGCAGCATCGGCAAGCTCGTCGACCTTCGCAGGCCCGATCTCCTTAAGCGTCCTGTATAGCCCGAGAGCATCTCCGATCCGCACCAGCGGCACACTGACCGCTCCGCCAAGGTCGCCAAGGACGCGGCCCACGAGTTCATTGAGCGTTGTTTCGTTGAGTTCCGTCACGTGAAATTCCTCCCGGTCCTCGGGCGGCGTCTTGCCACCCGTGCCGTCAAGGATGAAGGCCGTCGTCTTGCCGGGCATGAGGCGGTCGTCCCGCGTCTGCGAAGAAATCCGCTCATTGGAGGGACAGATGTCCCATCGGCAACGGAGGATGTGGCGACCTGCCTGCGACGCGGATTTATCCGGAGAGCGCGATGACGATCGCTTGCGAGCGACTATGCACGCCGAGTTTGCTGAAGATCACCGACAGCTGGTTTCGCACGGTCTTTGCACTCTTGCCAAGCCGCTCTGCGATTGCGCGGTTGTCGAGCCCCTCTGCGACGAGGTCGAGAAGGGTCGCCTCGGCGGGTGTCAGACCGGCCTCGCTGACTGCGCGCGGCCGTACGGACCGATCCTGTCCGAGGAAGGCAGCAAGTTCGGCTTGAAACACATTCCAAGCTGGTTCGTCCGGCAAGAGCACATGGTTCTTGCTCTCAAGCGGCACGAAGCTCGCGTTCGGAATCGCGGCGGCCAGCTTGCAACCTTGATCAAACGGCACGCGCACGTCGCCGCGGCTATGCGCGATCAACGTTGGGAGGCGCAGCATCGCCGCAAGGTCCAGCACATCGATCCCCTGCATCTGCCAAAGCAGTTGCGCGGCGACGTCGGCCGTTGCCGTTTGGCGCTCGAGATCGCCCCACCAGCGATGCTGTTCGGGTGTGCCGTCGGGGATAAAGAGGTTGGTGAAGAACCGACAAAACGCTGGATTATCGCGTCCCCAGCCGATGCGAACGAAATTGACAAGGGTCTCGGCTTCCAGCCGCTCGGCCTCGGTCTGAGCTCTGGCACGGGCACCCTGAGCATACGCGTTCAGGAGCACCAGATGCGATACCCGCTCGGGATATCTAAGGGCATATGCGATAGCGAGTGCGCCGCCCTGCGAAAGACCGAGGAGGACAAAGCGGGGCTCCTCGATCGACGCCGCCACGGCATCGAGATCGGCGTGCCACGCTTCAAGGGAGAGGTCGCCGACATGCCGATCCGACAGGCCGCAGCCACGCGGATCGTAGCGCACAAACCGGTTGTGAGCGGACAGCGCCTGGAGCCATGGCCGCCACACCGGGCTCTCGAAATCATAATCGACATGGCTAAGCCAGTGCGCCGCCCGCAGGATCACCTGTCCCTGCCCGCAAGACGCGACGGCGATACGGGTGCCGTCCTTGGAGGCAAAGAACCGTATGGTCTGACTAAGTTTCATCGTCCAAGAATATCGTAGCGGAAGATCGCATAACAGACCTATCTCCTACAGGATCGAAATCGTGGCTTGGAAGAACAGTCTAAGCACGTAACGACATCATCTTCACACGCGTCGTAATGATACTGTCATCACATCCGTCGAGTATCGACATGGCCCTGCACCGCCGGCCAATAAAGACAAACGAGATTCACCCTTCTATATCACGAGGGTGTTAGAACAGCTGCAACCTGGTCGGCGGCCCGCAATCCGCTTTCCCATGCGCCATGCGCGGTCGAAAAGTCGGATTGGTGCGTCGCCTCGCCGGCGAAAAATAGCCGGTCGCCGACCGGGCGCGCCAGGACTGCGCGTGCGCCCGCATGGCCGGGCAGCGCATGGCTGTAGGAGCCGCCGATCCAATCGGTGCGACACCAGGAAGAGGCTGCCAGGGGCCGCAGGTGGCGGCGGATGTTGCTGCCGAGCAGTGATGCCAGCTGGTCGAGTGCGAAGGCAAATGCTTCCACCAAACCCGCGCGTTCGATGACGACAGCGCCGTTTCCGCCAAAGAAGCCTTCGACGAGCGGCCGGCCGAGCGGCCGGATATAATAGCTGCCGGTCTCGGCATTTTGCGGGTCGCCGAGCAGATGGGTTTCCGGCTCTAGACCATGATTGCCATGGAGCTCCAAAAACAGCTTGTCTGCGAGGCCAAGCGGCAGCTGACTTGCGGCATGGAGGTGATCGTCGGCCTCCGGGTCGAAGATAATGGTTCCGCGGGCCAGCACGGTGGTCGATGCAGTGATGATCGCGGCACCTGATGTGACAAGACCGCGGTCGGTCTCCAGCTGGACGCCGTTCGCGGTCAATGTCACGCGTCGTACGGGCGTCGAAAGGTGCAGGGCCACGTTCGGAACGGCCGCGCTGATCAGACTTCCATAGCCTTCATGCACCCGCCAATTGGCATCGGTCGCTGCATTGTCATAGGCAAGAAAGTCGGCGACCGACAGCCGATCGAGCGGCGCGCCGTTCATATATCCGCTGAGGGACTGGCAGTAGGCGTTCCATTTGCCATCTGGCTCCAGCGCGTCCGACGCCCTGTCGCTGGCGGGAGGATTGGTCCGCATCCGCTCCTCAAGAGCGGTCCATGCCGCCGCCGCCGCCGCGCGCTCATCCTGCGTAAAGCCGAGATCGCGCCACTGGCTTTGCCACGCCGTCGGCCCGCGCTCGATATTGAACCCGGCCCCACGGCCAATGGCGACGAGAGGATTGCGCTCGGCAGAGTGCAGCCAGCCGCAACCCATATCCAGCGGCATTCCGGCCAATTCGATTGTCCAGGCCCGTCCACCCACGCGGTTGCTGGCCTCCAGGATGATGACCGAGCGCCCGGCATCGGCCAGGCCTTTTGCCGCTGCAATCCCGGCTGCGCCAGCGCCGACAATCGCAACCTCGTAGTCCATCGTCGCCCTCATCAGCTTGATACGACACAAGCTTTACATCGGGGTGGCACCCGCTTCAATGTGCTCGAAAGCCTGCTAGTATGCTGAAATGACGTTCTTCGAAACACTTGTTGCATTGCTGGCGGTTGCCATCCTGCTGCTGCAGGTCACGCGTCGCATGCGCCTGCCCTACCCCGGCATTCTGGCTGCCGCCGGCGTCGGCGTGGCGATGTTGCCCGGCGCGCCCACGATCCCCATCGATCCGCCGACAGCGCTCGCTCTGTTCATCGCGCCGGTCCTTGTCGATTCGGCCTATGATTTCCCGGTGGGCGCGGCGCGGCGCATGCTGCTGCCGTTGTTCTTCTATGCTGTTGTTGCGGTTCTCGTTACGACAGGCGTGGTCGTGTCGATCAGCATGCTGACGGTCGGGCTTCCGATTGCGGTTGCGGTCACACTCGGCGCAATTGTTTCGCCGCCCGATGCCGCAGCCGCCACGGCAGTCCTTTCCAATTTGCCGGTCGCCCGCCGTGTGGATGCTTTGCTCAAGGGAGAAAGCCTGTTCAACGACGCAACCGCGCTGCTGCTTTTCGGGGCTGCGCTGACTGTCCAGGCGCGTGGCGGACTGGATGCCGGGACGGCGCTTCAGGTGGGGCTTGCCGCACCTGGTGGGATCGTTTTCGGCATCGTTTTCGGCTTTTTTGTCTCGCGGCTTCGGCCGATAACCGAAAACACGGTCGGCGGGACCCTGCTTCAATTCGTCTACGCTTTTTCAACCTGGCTTATCGCCGAACATCTGCATCTGTCGGCTGTCCTTGCCACAGTGGCGAGCGCAATGACGCTCGCCACTCTCTCTTCGGTCAAGGATTCACCACGGATGCGGGTGCATTCCTTCGCCGTCTGGACGACTGTCGTCTTCCTGCTGAACGTGGTGGCTTTCCTGCTGATGGGCCTGCAGGCGCGCCGCATCCTTGAAGCGATGTCGGCCGAAGAGCTTCAGCGGGCGATGGGATTTGCCGCCATCGTGGTGGTCGGCGTCATCCTGGCGCGTATGGTGATGGCGTTCCTGCTTCACGCCGTCGTCGCGTCTCGCCACCGACGCGGCCATGAACTGGCGCCTTTCACATCCGGGGAGACCTTGCTGGTGGGGTGGGCCGGTATGCGCGGCCTCGTTACGCTGGCGACGGCCTTCGCGCTCCCCGCCGACTTTCCGGAACGAGACCTGGTCGTGCTGACGGCCTTCGCGGTGGTGCTCGCAACCCTGGTCATTCAGGGGGCGACCCTGGCACCGATGATCCATTTCCTGAAACTCGGTCGGCAGGCAGAAGTCCAGGATGAACTCAAGGCGGCCCGAAGATCGCTCGCCGAAGCGGCCTTTCAGCGGCTTGAGAAGGAGGGCGGCACTGAGGCCGAAGCGATACGGACGATCTGCAAGGATCATTGGACTGCATCAACCGATGCAAACAAGACCTCGCCGCTCGATCGCCGCCGCCACCTGACGATCGCCGCCGTTCTTGCCCAGCGCCAGCGGCTCGAGGAATTGCGCGACACAGACCAGATCGGCGCGACGCAATATCTCGAGCTGCAGGAAGACCTGGACTGGAAGCAGCTTTCCGTCGGCTCCGATGAAGATCGCCGCATCACAGAAAGCTAGATCCGATAAGGCAGTTGTCGATGCCAACGCGATCGGCATCAAAGGGTCTGTTCTCCGTCAGCCCAGCATTTCCAACGAGGTGGGACGCATTACTCGATATCCTTCAGTGCATCGAGTGGGCCGGTCAGTGCCGTGCGGGGTGGGACGAGCGTCGGCCGCACCAGATGTGTGATTGGCGCGCCGCGGTCTGCATCGAGGATCGCAAACCCCTTGGTGATCATCGCCTCGCTGTCCTGCCGGATCATGAAGACGGGGAAAGGCAGGAAGGAGCCGAAGGGATCGTAATCGTAACAGCCGACGATGATGTCGGCGAAGGTCTCATGCGGGTGCAGCGCGAGGAAGCGCATCAGCCCTTCGAGATTGATTGAGGAATTGACGAAGAATGCGCGCGGCAGCTTTCCGTGGCCTTCGTAGAAGGTTTCGAAGGCGCGGGCAGTCATGGCAGGGGAATAGCCGGTCGGCTGGATGCAGACGTCCGGATCTGCGCCCAGCAGTGCGCGCTTTACGTCGCGGAAACCGCGAATTCGCTCATGGCTGGCATGATCGTTGCGGCCGCCGAAGAGGTACAGATCGTCAGGTGAAAGCGGTCCATCCTCCTGCGCGCGCTCGATGATCGCCTGCGTCAGCATGCGCGCACCTTCACAATTGTCGCTGATGATCGACGGCGCCAGCGTGCCGGGCAGATCGATGTTGACGTGTTTCAGCCCTGCCTTTTCGCAGACCTTGTGCACGCCATCCGGATCGGTTGCGCCGGCGATGAAAAGTTCGTCGATGGAATAGGAGATCAGTGTCTCGACGACCTGGCGCTCCTCCTCCGGGTCGCGACAGGCGCTGACGACGAGGGGGCACTGGCCGCGGCTTCTGACCTGCGCCTCGAAAGACTGCGCCATGGAGGAGAAATAACGGTTGTCGTGCACCGGCAGCAGAAGACCGACGAGGCCAGAGCGGGACGAACGCAGGCCGCGGGCCTGCAGATTTGCCGTATAGCCGTGCTCGTTTGCCAGGTTCTGAATCAGCTGCGCCGTCGCCTCCTTGATACGCCGTTTCCGCCAGCTTCCGTTCAGCACGGCGCTCACGGTGGAAGGCGACGCACCCGATAGGATCGAGAGATCGTAGATCGTCGCCTTCTTCTTGCTGATGTCGGTCATATATCGCCTTTCCTTTGTCGCTTCCCTTAGAAACAAACCCCTCTTGACGAAAGCCCCACCTTGATCGATAGTCATTGCACCATCGATTGTGCAAAAAAGAAAGATCGATTGTGCAAAAGATGGTTCGCCGGAGGAGGCGGGACGGGAGGCAAGGGTATTCCCTCGCCAAGAAGCAACCAGGAACAACCTGCCGCAAGCCGGCCGGTGGTCGTCGTTCGTATGAGCGACCTTGAGGAGGAGTGAAGATGAGGAGACTTATCGCAGCGGCATTTGCCGCATCGCTGTCGCTTGCCGGGGCGGTGGTCGCGTTTGCAGAGGAGGCACCGAAGGTCGGCATTGTCGTCAAGATCGGCGGCATTCCATGGTTCAATGCGATGGAGGCCGGGATCAAGGAACAGGGCCAGAAACTCGGCGTCGATGCCTTCATGATCGGCCCGACCAGCGCCGACCCGGCGCTGCAGGTGCGCGCCATCGAAGATCTGATCGCCCAGGGCGTCAAGGTCATCGGCGTGGTGCCCAACGATGCCAAGGTGCTCGAGCCCGTGCTCACCAAGGCGCAGGCCGCCGGCATCAAGGTCATTACGCATGAATCGCCCTCGCAGAAGGGCGCCGACTGGAATTTCGAGCTCGCATCGGCCACCGGCTTCGGTGAAGCGCATGGCAAGCTGCTCGCCGAGAAAATGGGCGGCAAAGGCGAATATGCCGTCTTCGTCGGTTCGCTGACCGTGCCGCTCCACAATGCCTGGGCGGACGCCGCAATCGCCTATATCAAGGCAAACTACCCAGACATGAAACTCGTCGGCGAGCGCTACGGCGTGGCGGAAGACGTCGACAAGAGCCGCTCGACAGCGCTCGATCTCATCGCTGCGCATCCGGATCTGACCGGCTTCCTCGCCTTCGGCAGCCAGGGTCCGATCGGCGCCGGGCGCGCTATCGAGGAACGCCGCAAGACGGGCAAGATCTTCGTGCTCGGCCCGTTCTCGCCAGGCCAAGGCCAGAAGCTGATCAAATCAGGTGCGATATCGGGCGGCTTCATGTGGAATCCGAAACAGGCCGGCGAAGTCTTCGTCACGCTCGCCGATCGCCTGATCAAGGGCGAGAGCGTCAAGGAAGGTGATGACATTCCGGGTCTCGGCGTGATCAAGCCGGTCGGCAACGACATCATCGTCGATCAACTGCTGCCGATCAACAAGGATACGGTCGACGACCTGGCCGCAATGGGCCTCTGAAGAGGCCCCCTCCCCGGGTGTCGGGCCGGTCGATATGGACCGGCCCGACGTTCGGGAAAAAGAGCGGTATCCGGCCATGGCTGGACCATTGACCTTTCATGGCATTCGACTGGACAGGCAACCGGCATGAGCATGGCAACGGATGATGGTGTGAAGGCCCAGCCGCTTCTTTCGCTTCGCGRCATCAACATGACATTCGGCGGTGTGAAGGCGCTGAAAAATGTCTCCTTCGAAGTCTTGCCTGGCGAGGTGCATTGCTTGGCCGGCGAGAATGGTTCCGGCAAGAGCACCCTTATCAAGGTGATCTCCGGCGTCTATCGGCCCGCAGACGGCGCCGAGATCGTCTTCGACGGCGAGACGATATCCCACATGACGCCAGGCATGGCCCAGTCCCGCGGCATCCAGATCATCTGGCAGGACCTCGCGCTCTTTCCGGAGATGAGCGTGGCTGAGAATATCGCCTTCCAGACCCTTTCCGGTTCGCGCCCGCGCTTCGTCAACTATGCCGCGATCCGCGGAATAGCCGAGGAGGCGCTTGCCCGGCTTGGCGTCACACTCGACGTCGACAGACCCCTCAAGGACTTCGCCATCGCGCAGCGCCAGATCGTCGCCATTGCCCGCGCGCTGGTCGGAGAGGCCCGGATCGTCTTCATGGACGAGCCGACCGCCTCGCTCACCCAGTCGGAGACTGATAATCTGCTGGCGATCGTGCGCACGCTGTCGGCTTCGGGCGTTGCCGTGGTCTTCGTCAGCCATCGCCTTGCGGAAGTGCTGGAAATTTCCTCGCGCATCACGGTGCTGCGCGATGGCGCGCTGGTCGGGGTCTATCCGGTGGAGGGCATGACCCAGTCTCAGATCACCGAGCTGATGACCGGGCGCACCTTCGACCAGAATGTTCGCGCCCGCGACGTATCGCAGAACCCGGTCCTGCTTTCTGTCAGCAAGCTTTCCCGGCCCGGCGAGTTCGAGGACATCTCCTTTGATCTGCGCCATGGCGAGACGCTCGGGATCACCGGCCTGCTCGGCTCCGGGCGCACCGAACTTGCGCTCACGCTGTTCGGCATGCGCCGGCCCGCAGCCGGCACGATTATGCTGGAGGGAAGGCCGGTGCGCTTTGCCTCCAACCGCGAGGCGATCACATCAGGCGTCGCTTATCTCTCCGAAGACCGCCTTTCGCTCGGTCTCAACCAGCCGCAATCCATCGCCGACAATCTGGTCATGGCCTCGCTCAACCGCATCCTGGGTGGCCGGCTCATTTCGCCGGAAAAGAAGCGCTCGCTGGTCGCACGCTGGATCGCCGATCTCGGCGTCAAGATCGGCAAGCAGGACGATGCGATCTCGACGCTTTCGGGCGGCAACCAGCAGCGCGTCGCGATCGCCAAATGGCTCGCCACCGATCCGAGGGTCTTGATCCTCGATGCACCCACGGTCGGCGTCGATGTCGGCGCACGCGCCGGCATCTTCGAAATCGTTGCACGTCTCGCCGAGGCGGGGCTTGCGATCATCCTGATTTCGGACGAGGTGCCGGAGGTCTATTTCAACGCCGATCGGATCATCCATATGGAAAAGGGCCGCATCGCCGGCTGGCACGATCCGCGCGCGACCACACTGAAGGACCTGGAGGCGGCGGTCTATGCGTAAGCTGTTCCTGTCCCATACGACCGAATTCGTGCTGTTTGCCGTCATCATCGCGATGAGCGTTGCCCTGGCCTTTATGACCGACCGTTTCTTCACGCTCGGCAATGTCTTCGACCTGCTCAATATCAGCGCGGTCAACATCATCTTCGCCGTGGGCCTGCTCGTGGTGCTGATATCAGGTGGGATCGACATCTCCTTCGCCGTCGCCGCCTCGATCGTGCAATATGTCACTGCACTTGCGCTCGAGCGGATCGGCGGGGGTGGATGGGTATCCGGCTTCCTGATCGCGGCCGGAATCGGCATCGTGCTCGGCGTGATCAACGCCTTCCTGATCCACCGCTTCCGGATCATCTCGATCGTCGCGACGATCGCGACCTTCAACGTCTATTTCGGCCTGCTGATGTTCTTCACCAAGGGCGTGTCGATCTACAATCTGCCCGACTGGCTGACGACCCGCGTCATCATTTACGAGCGCGAAATGGCCGATGGGAGCTGGGCCGAGATCACGTTGCCGGTCGTCGTCATGGCCGTCTGCACGCTCGCCACCTGGTTCTTCATTACCCGCACGACGACCGGCCGGCAGCTCTATGCCTTCGGCGACAATCCGGAAGGCGCGCGCCGCTTCGGCATCAATATCGGCGCCATGCAGTTCATCGCCTTCGGCTGGCTTGGACTGATGGCAGGCATCGCCGGGCTCATGCAGGCGCATTATGCGCAGGAGGTCGTACCGAACGCACTTTATGGCCGCGAGCTTGATGTCCTGGCTGCTGTGGTGCTCGGTGGGGCGCGGCTGGGCGGCGGCAAGGGCTCCGTGCTCGGTTGCGTGCTGGGCGTGCTGCTCGTCTCGATCACCCAGAACGGCCTCAACCTGATGGGCGTCTCGCCCTTCGCCTTCAAGATGATCGTCGGCGCAATCATCCTCGTTGCGATCACCTTGTCGAGCGCCCGCATCGGCAACCTGGTGCCGGTGTTTGCGACCCGCAAATCGACCGGTGACAGGCCTGCAGAAAGGGGAGAGAGCTGATGAACGCACTCGCCGCCCGCTTCAACGCCATCTTCGGGGCCGACATGGCCGGTCCCCTCGCCGCGCTGGCGGCCGTGCTCATCGTCTTCGGTTTCGCCTCGCCGCATTTCCTGACGGGCGCGACCTTCGGATCGGTCGCTTTTCAGCTTCCCGAGCTTGGCGTCCTGACGCTTGCCATGCTGATGCCGATCCTCACCGGCGGCCTCAACCTTGCGATCACCTTCACCGCCAACATCGCCGGCCTGACGCTCGCCTGGACGCTGCAGGCCAATGGCGGCATCGAAGCCGGTCCGGGCGCCTTCCTGCTCGGCTCGGCTCTGGCGCTTGCCGTCGGCGCCGCGAGCGGCCTGGTCATGGGCCTCGTCATCGCCTTTACCCGCGCCCATCCGATCCTCGTTTCGCTGTCGATGATGATCTTCCTACGCGGCCTCGGCGAGTTCCTGACGCGCGGCGGCGATATCTCGGGCTTCCCCACCTTCATCGCTCCGATCGGCCACGGCAGCATCCTCGGCATCCCGGTACCGTTGTTGATCCTGATCGCCTGCGTGATCGCCAGCCACATCCTGCTCTCGCGTTCCAAGCTCGGCTTTTCCACCTACATGATCGGCTCCAATATCGAGTCTGCCCGCTATTCCGGCATCAACACCCGCAAAATCCTGGTGCTGGTCTACATGCTCTCCGGCGTGATGGCTGCGGTTGCCGGCATCATCATGCTTGCGCGCTTCAATTCGGTGCGCGTCGGCCACGGCGAGTCCTATCTGCTGATCACCGTGCTCGCCTGCTTCCTCGGCGGCATCAATCCATTCGGCGGCTTCGGCCGCGTCCTGCCCGTCTTTGTGGCGCTCATCGTACTGCAGCTTCTCTCTTCGGGGCTCAACCTGCTCGGCGCCAACCAGCACCTCACCACTGCCGTCTGGGGCATCCTGCTCATCGTCGTGATGGTGCTGCGATGGTTCTCGGCCAAGTTCATCAGAATCGTGAAATAGGAGATACGATCATGGAAGGTTTCGGCGTTCACACCAGCATGTGGACCATGAACTGGGACCGCGCAGGCGCCGAGAAGGCGATTGCCGGAGCGGTGCACTACAAGATGGATTTCATCGAGATCGCGCTGCTCAATGCGCCTGCCGTCGATGCCAAACACACCCGCGACCTGCTTGAAAAGAACAAGCTGCGGGCCGTCTGCTCGCTCGGCCTGCCGGAGCATGCCTGGGCCTCCGTCCGCCCGGAGGCAGCAATCGAGCACTTGAAGGTTGCGATCGAAAAGACCGCTGACATGAACGGGGAAGCTCTGTCCGGCGTCATCTTCGGCGGCATCGGCGAGCGCACCGGCGTGCCGCCGACGCAAGGTGAATACGACAACATCGCCAAAGTGCTCGACGTTGCGGCAAAACATGCGAAGAAGTACGGCATCCAACTCGGCGTCGAAGCTGTGAACCGCTACGAGAACCACCTGATCAACTCGGCGCAGCAAGCCGTCGACATGGTGGAGCGTGTCGGCGCGGATAACATCTTCGTTCACCTCGACACCTACCACATGAATATCGAGGAAAAGGGTGCGGCAAACGGCATCCTGATCGCCCGCGACCACCTAAAATATATCCACCTTTCCGAGAGCGACCGCGGTACGCCGGGCTATGGCAACATTCCGTGGGATGCGATCTATGCCGCGCTTGCCGCAATCGGCTTCAAGGGCGGGCTTGCGATGGAAAGCTTCATCAACATGCCGCCCGAGGTCGCCTATGGCCTGGCCGTCTGGCGCCCCGTTGCACGCGATATGGAAGAGGTCATGGACAAGGGCCTGCCGTTCCTGCGCAATAAGGCGGAACAATACGGTCTCATCTGACCCGGTGCCGGATATTCCGGATTCCACTGCTGGCCGACTGCCATCAACCACAAGCCATAACAGCCAGCGGCCGCACGTGTCTGGCTGAAGAGTTCTCGCCATCGCCGGCAAGGGGCATGACGCCCCGTCTCTTCAACACAGGCCTGAATTTCATTCGGCTCACGCATGCGAAATGACTCTTGAGAAATATCATACTCGTTGTGATATTGTTATTATTGCTTGTTACGTTCCTCCTCCTATGCCATTTTGCCTATTAAAATAAGACGCTTGAACGGCTCACGCCCGGGCTCTAGTTTCGAAGAGATGGCGGCGTTTCGATCGACCATCGATATGGGGGAATCTTGGATGGCACGCATTACGCTGAGGCAACTGCTCGACCATGCTGCGGAGGAAGGCTACGGCGTTCCCGCTTTCAACATCAACAACATGGAGCAGGCGCTCGCCATCATGGAAGCCGCGGACGCGTGTCGGGCGCCGGTTATCATGCAGGCGTCGCGCGGAGCACGCGCCTACGCCCATGACATCATGCTGAAGCACATGATGGATGCCGTCGTTGAGATCTATCCGCATATTCCGGTTTGCGTGCATCTCGATCACGGCAACGATCCCTCCAACTGCATGACGGCGATCCAGGCGGGCTTCACCTCGGTGATGATGGATGGTTCACTGAAGGCGGACGCCAAGACGCCCGCCGACTGGGCCTATAATGTCGGCGTCACCAAGATGGTGACCGATATGGCGCATTTCGGCGGCATCTCGGTGGAAGGTGAACTCGGCGTTCTCGGTTCTCTGGAGACCGGCATGGGCGAGGCCGAGGACGGCCACGGCGCCGAGGGCAAGCTTTCGCATGACCAATTGCTGACCGATCCGGACGAAGCCGTGAAGTTCGTGCGCGAAACCAAGGTCGATGCGCTCGCCATCGCGATGGGCACATCGCATGGCGCTTACAAGTTCACCCGCAAGCCGGACGGTTCGGTGCTGGCGATGAACGTCATCGAAGAAATTCACCGTAAGCTCCCGAACACGCATCTCGTCATGCATGGCTCGTCCTCGGTCCCGATCGAGCTGCAGGAGATCATCAACAAATATGGCGGTCAGATGAAGCCGACATGGGGAGTGCCGGTCGAGGAAATCCAGCGCGGCATCAAGAATGGCGTGCGTAAGGTCAATATCGACACCGATGGCAGAATGGCGATGACCGGTCAGATCCGCCGCGTGCTGCAGGAGGACCCAAGCGAGTTCGATCCGCGCAAATATCTGAAGCCGGCGATGGCGGCGCTGACCAAGCTCTGCAAGGAGCGCTTCGAACAGTTCGGCACTGCCGGTATGGCCGGCCGCATCACGCCCCTTCCCGTTTCGGAAATGGCCAAGCGTTACAAGTCCGGTTCTCTCGATCCGGCTTTCTCCTGAAACTGGGCTAGAGCATTATGCCGAAAAGTGTGAAGCGGTTTTCGGACGACATCATGCTCTAACTATATAATGGAGAACAGGATTCAGATTTTAGGCCGACCCGGCCTAAAATCATCCTGTTCTAGCCTGCGGCCGGGCGCGGTGCCTTTTCCGGCTCGGCGGCAAYCTTGCCTGTCAGTGCTTGGCCGTGGAAGCGGCTCAGCTGGCTGACAACGTCCTGAATTTCGCTTGCCGTTCGTTCGGCATTCCAATCGAGCGCTGCCCCGGCAACGCCGGCGATTTCCTGCAAGCCTTCCAGCGTCAACCGACCCTCGATCGCAAGCGTCGTGCGGCGCATCACGATGTCCAACAGGTGGATAGCGAGTTCATTCCGGGCGATCCAGTCGACCTCGCGGAGACTGTAACGCGGCGCACCCGTCAGGCGCTGTTMGTCGGTATAGCCTGAAACAGAAGAAAGCAGGGCTGCGGCCGTCGTGCCGTAGCGGCGGAGCAGTTCGTCAGCACGCTCGGCGGCGACGCCGCTGCGTGACGCGGCATCGCTGATCCAGGCGTTACGCTGCTCGGCATTAGCCGGAAAGGCCTTGCCGCCGCCGATCGCTAGATAGCGTGTCGACTGGCTGCGGCGGCGCTGCRGCCGGGAGAGAACGGTGTCGGCAACCTCTTCCGCAAAGCCGCGGAACGTCGTCCACTTGCCTCCGACCAGCGAAATGATCGGAAAAGGTCTGCCCTTCTCTGGCTCCTTCACCGGCGCGGAGTGATCGCGGCTGATCAACCCCGGTGCGGCCGCATCCGATGCCGGCAGCGGGCGGATACCGCTATAGCTGTAGACGATCTGGTCGCGATCGAAGCGGAGCGTCGGCAGTAGCGAGCGGACGCTTTCGAGGAAATACTCGGTTTCCGGCTCTTCGCAGCGGACATTGTCCGGATCATCCGCCGGAATGTCGGTCGACCCGACCAGTGCCAGCCCGAGATAGTCGTAGACGAGGCAGATGCGACCGTCGTCGGCCTCAAAATAGATCATATGGCCGTTGAGGCTTCGCACCAATTCGGGATGGTCAAGCAGGATATGGGAACCCTTGGTGCCGCCGATCAGGCGCGATGGAGCGCCGAGCAAAGTGTTGACGTGATCGATCCAGGGACCTGCCGCATTAACGACCAGCTTGGGAGCAACGGTGACATCGCGACCATCGGGCAGCCGGAAGGTCAAACGCCCATCTGAAACGGCAGCCAGTGTCGCGAAATTTGCCGCGAGGCTCCTCGTATTCGCATCGAGACCATCGCTCACGAGCTCATAGACGAGCCGCTCCGGCCTGCTGATCTTGGCATCGTAGTAGATGCCGCCGGCGACGATGGCGGGGGTGACATGCGGCATTTCCTTGCGCGCTTGTTTCTTCAGGATCAGCCGGTGGCGCGGCATGACCTGGTCGCGTGAACCGAAAAAGTCGTAGAGCCGAAGCCCGATCTTGATGAGAACCGCACCACGGCTGCGTGGCGCCGTCTTCGACCCGAAGAGCGTCCGTATCGCTGCCCAGATACCACGGGTCCAGGAAAAGACCGGAATGAAGGTCGGCAGCGGCTCGACGCAATGCGGCGCGTTCTTGAGCAGGAGGTTGCGCTCAAGCGTCGACTGCGCAACCAGTCCGAACTCACCCGTTTCCAGATATTTCAGGCCGCCGTGAATGAGCCGCGATGGTGCAGCGCTCGTGCCGGAACCAAAATCGGCCTTGTCGACGATCAGGCAATTGACACCCTGTATCGAGAGGTCGCGGAACAGGCCGGCGCCGTTGATGCCCGCCCCGATGATCAAAACGTCGATATCGTTCTCGCCGAGATTCGAGAAGCGCTGCTGCAAATCGGGGGTCATGCTCATCGTCCTAAATTGCCCGCCGCAGCAAGCATTTGTCTTTTCAGTTTGCCGATTGCTCCGGCGCAAGCGCGGCAATCCTAGGCCAAAGGGGGATCATCGCGTCGGCAATCTCGCGGAACACCTGGTAACGCTTTTCATAATCCGCGCTGCGCGCTGCATCGGGCCGGCAAGTCTTTGCGATGGAGGCAGTGTCGCGCGGATCGCTCTGCGGGTCGGCGAAGACCCCGGCGCCCGACCCGGCACAAAGCGCAGCACCCCAGGCGGCCGCCTCATCCGTCTCGGTTACCGTGACCGGCATGCCAAGCACATCGGCAAACATCTGCACGACGGCAGGATTGCGCGAGACGCCACCGGCGAGCCGCGCCTGATCGAAGGCAAAGCCGTCGCGAAGCGCGTCGACATGAATGCGATGATTGAAAGCGATGCCCTCAAGCACGGCGCGCAGCATGTCGCCGCGGTCGTGCCATCCACCGAGCCCGAAGAAACCGGCGCTGGCTGCTGCGCCATAAGGCGAGCCGAACAGATAGGGATGGAAGAGCGCCGTCGAGGGGCGTTCGAAAGCGGCATCGATCTCGGGCGCCAGCAGGCCATGGATCGAGTTGCCTTGCACCTCGCCATTCTTCCGTTCGGCAGCGCAGAGCGTGTCCAGAAACCAGTCGTAATTCGCTGTCGATGCCGGGGAGATCGACATGCTGTTCCAGATGCCGGGTGCAATCCCGTTGCGGCAGAACCAGCGCCGGTCGACACGTGGTTCCGACGAAAGCGTCTCGTTGATCGAATAGGTCCCGGCAATGACCGCGACAACACCCTCGGCATAGCCCCCTGCCCCAAGCGCCGAGGCCGTGACGTCGTGCAGGCCGGCAACGACAGGCGTTCCTTCGGCAAGGCCCGTCAGTTGCGCGGCTTCACGCGTCACGCGTCCGACGATCTGGTCTGAGCGCGAGGCTGGTGGCAGGGCGTGGACGAGATCCTCCAATCCAAACAGCCGAAGGGCGTCCTCACTGTAGTTCTGCGTTTTGACATTGGTGAAGGAGGTGCTGGCTTCGGTGCGGTCCGTACCGATGATCCCGGTCAGGCAGAACCGCAGCCAATCCTTGCAGCTGATGAAATGGCCGATGCGCTTGTAGCGCTCAGGCTCCATTTCGCGGATCCAGGCAAGCAATGCAGATGGCGCGGAGACGTGCGGGATCTGCCCCGTCAGTTCGATCGCCAGGTCGGCGACGTCGCTTTTCGTCCACCGGTCGACGATCGCCCCTGCCCGGCTGTCCAGCGAGAGAATGGCCCGGCCAAGCGGCTTCCGGGCGTGATCGAGCAGGTAGATGCCGTCTCCATGCGCGGTAGCGGCAATGCCCTCTATGTCGCTTGCCGGTCGCCCGCTGAGCGAAATCGCTTCGCGGATGGCATCGGCCGTCGCGTTCCACAATTCATCCATGTCGCGCTCGATATGGCGGGCCTTCGGAATGAACTGCGTAACGCGGCGCCGGGCGGCTGCAAGCGGCGTGCCATCGATATCGAAGATGACCGCCTTTGTGACGGTCAAACCACTATCGATCCCGAGCAGTGTCGGCATTCAGGTTTACCTCATGACGAGCAACTGGCCCACGCCGTCAGGAGCGCCCTCCGGCGCCCTTGGCGATGACCACGTTGATATCTCTGGACCGCATGCGGTCGATGTGCACCGGCTGGGTTTTGTCGTCGACGATAACGACGTCGAACTCATCCAGTGCTKCGAAACTGTGGAGTGCGCGCCGTTCGAACTTGGTATGATCGGCAAGCAGGATGCGTTTTACGGAACAATCGAACATGGCCCGCTTGGTATCGACTGTTTCAGGAGACTGGTGCAGCACCGTGCCGTCGCTGATCGCCGACATCGAGATGAACGCGACATCTGCCCTGAGAGCCTTGATCTCGTTGATGGTCATGCGACCCATGAAGGCGTTGCACCAATTGTAATACTGGCCGCCAAGGGCGAGCAGCGTCACGTCGTGCAGGCCCGTCAGCGCATTCATCAGCGTCAGGGAATTGGTGATTGCCGTGACCGGCGCCTTCGAAGGCAGATGTGCYGCCATCTGAAGAACCGTGGTCGAGTCATCGAAAAAGATCGCCTGTCCCGGTTCGACGAATTGCATTGCCGCCTCGGCAATCAGCTTCTTTTCCACCGACTGACGGTTCGAGCGATAGACGTCGCTGGATTCGATGAGATTGGTCGCCGCCGCCGTGACGATACCGCGCGTCTTCCTGAAGAGGCCGCGGCTGACGAGTTCATCGACATCGCGGTGAGCCGTCATCAGGCTGATCCCAAAACGGTCTGTCAGGTCTTCAATCCGCATCGAGCCTTCACCCATAACGGCCTCTGCAATCATGCGGCGGCGCGCGATCTGGCGCGTCTGCCGGCTGTCGCTGGTGAGCTGGTCCAACAGATCGTCGTCCCGGCTGGTCTTCTGTGTCACGGGTCACTCCTGTCGCTGAATTATGGATCCCAGCTTCGTACAGTGATTGCCGCGCCAAGGCAAAAAGGCGAAACGCAACCGGCGGTTGGACCGTCGGCCATCGCTTCCAGCATGAAAATGAGGGCGCTCTAACGAGCGCCCTTTTACCGTTTACTGCGCCAGAACGAACGGGCCGGTGTATTTGTCGATGTTGTCCTTGGTGATCAACAGGCAATCGAAGAGCTGCTTCTCGCTCTTGGCGCCCGTGTTGCCCGTCTTGATCAGGTTGTCGGCCTGCTTGACGGCTTCTTCGGAGAAGACGGCAACCGGTTGGAGGACGGTGTATTGGAGTTCGCCCGCCTTGATGGCAGCAACGGCATCCGGCGAACCGTCGAAGCCGCCGACCTTCACATTGGCGAGCTTGCCGGCTTCCTTGAGTGCGGCGATCGCACCGAGCGCCATTTCGTCATTGCCCGAGATGACGCCGACGATATCCGGGTTGGCCTGCAGCATGGACTGCATCTTGTTGTGGCCCTGGGTGCGGTCCCAGTTGGCAACTTCCTTGGCGACCTTCTTCAGATCCGGATACTGCGAAAGGACAGTCTCGTAGCCATTCGACCGTGTTGCAGCGTTGTTGTCGGAAGGAGCGCCGAAGAGTTCGGCATAGTTGCCCTTGTCGCCGATCGCTTCGACCCATTGCTGTGCGCCGAGGGCGGCACCCTGTGCGTTGTTGGAAACAAGCTGCGCCTTCGCCAGGCCTTCCTGGTTGATTTCGGCGTTGACGAGGAGGACCGGGATGCCGGCAGCAACGGCCTTCTTGACCGCACCGACGGAACCGTCGGCGTTTGCCGGGTCAAGGATGATCGCCACCGACTTGTTGGTGATCGCCGTATCGATCAGGTTGCTTTCGGTATTGGTGTCACCCTTGTGGGCGTTGACCGAGGCCGTGTAGCCCAGCTTTTCGGCAGTTGCCTTGGCGACGTTGCCTTCCGTCAGCCAATAGGGATTCGACGGATCGTTGACGATGATCGTCATCATGCCCGCTGCCCAAGCGGAGCTTGCCAGAAGCGGTGCTACGGCCGCGGCGGCCAGAAGTATGCGCATGCCTTTCTTAAACATAGTCTCTCTCCCATTTGTGAGTTCAGTTATTGCCGGGGATCCGGCAGTGCTTTCCCCAATCGGCTTCGTGGACTCCAGCCTGCCGTCGTGGATAAGTTTCAGTCTCAGCCGTCAGGACGATTTGACCCGGCGGCCGTATTGGATGCTGTTCATGAGGACGGCGAGAACGATCACCGCGCCGGTGAATACGGTCTGCCAGTAGGCCGAGACGCCGATGATCACGAGGCCGTCCGAAAGGAAACCGATGACGAAGGCGCCGAGCATGGTGCCGCGGACGGTACCGCGGCCGCCGGTCAGCGCCGCACCGCCGATGACCACGGCTGCGATCGCCGTCAGCTCGTAGGTTGTGCCTGCCGTCGGACCGGCGGAGGTCAGCTGCGAGGAGAGGACCAGGCCGGCGATCGCAGCACAGACGCCCGAAAGCACATAGACGATGATCTTCACGCGCTTGACCGGGACGCCGGAGAGATCGGCGGCACGCTCGTTCCCACCTGAGGCGTAGAGCCAGCGGCCGAAGGCGGTGCGGCTCAGCACGATGCCGCAAATGATGGCGAGAACCGCAAGCACGATGACCCCGATCGGAATACCTGCGAGCCGGTTGAAGCCGAGCCAGTCGAAGCCGGTATTGCCGAGTTCCGGACGGCCGCCGAGGTTATTGTAGGTCAGGCCGTTGGTCATCAAGAGCGCGATACCGCGGGCCACGTAGAGCACGCCGAGCGAGGCGACGAAGGCCGGCACCTTGAGGTAGGCGATCAACACGCCGTTGACCGCACCGACCAGCGCACCGAGCGCACATGTGATGACGACGACGGCCCAGACCGGCGGATAGAGGATGACGCCGAAATAGGTGAGCGTGACGCCGTGCATCAGGAAACCGGCGATGCAGCCTGCAAGCCCCAGTGTCGAGCCGACCGACAGATCGATGCCGCCATTCAGGATGACGAGCAGCATGCCGATCGCCAGAATGCCGAAGATCGCGACGTGCGACGCCATGATCAGGAAGTTGTTCAGCGTGAAGTAATAGGGCGACAGGAACGAGAAGACCGCGATGATGACGATCAGCGCGAAGAAGGCCCGGCCTTCCAGGATGAGACGCACGATATTGGTATTGCGCTTCTGCCCGCTGGAAACTGATTTCTTTTCGGTGATGTTCGTGACTGACATAATCAGTGCTCCATAATCCAGGCTAGTGCGCGACCACGGCTTCGCCGGAGGCGGCCATGATCTTTTCCTTGGTGACATCCGAGCCGAACTCGGCCGATATCCTGCCGCGATGCATGACGATGATGCGGTGCGCGATGCTCAGGCATTCATTGACTTCGGACGTCGAATAGATGACCGCCAATCCCTGCTTGGCGCGCTCTGCAAGCAACTTGAACACTTCCGCCTTGGCGCCGATGTCGATGCCGCGGCTTGGCTCATCGAGCAGGATGACCTTCGGCTGGGTTGCCAGCATCTTGCCGATAACCACCTTCTGCTGGTTGCCGCCGGAGAGCGAGCCGATCGAAGCTGCACCGCCATCGGTTTTCACATGCACCCGCCGGATCGCGTCATTGACGAGATCGCGCTCCCGATGGCCGGAGGTGAAAAGCCCTTTGGTGAAGGCGCGGATACTCGCAAGCGACAGATTGGAGCCGACCGTCATCGTCTGGACGAGACCGTCGCGCTGGCGATCTTCGGGCACGAGCACGAGACCGCTGGCAATGCGCCCGGCGATGCTGAGCCCACTGACGTCCTGTCCTTCGAGCAGAACCTGTCCGCCGCTTGCGCGCAGACGTCCGGCAATGCACTCGAGCAGTTCCGTGCGCCCAGCGCCCATCAGCCCGTAGATGCAGACGATCTCACCGGCACGCACCTTGAGAGACAGACGATCGACTGCATTATAGGCAGCGCCGGAAGGACCGGGGACACTGAGGTTTTCGATGGAAAGCGAGACGTTTCCGAACTGGTGACCTTGCGGCGGGCTGCCGAGGTCGAAATTCTCACCGACCATGTTGCGGACGATCCATTCGAGATCGATATCCTTGCGCTCGGCGTAGGCCGTCATGTTTCCGTCGCGCAGAACGACGGCGTGATTGGTGATCTGCAGCGCCTCTTCCAGATGATGCGAGATGTAGACGATCGACACGCCGCGGCTGGTCAGGTCGTGGATGACCTTGAAGAGCACTTCCACCTCCGTCGCGCTCAGCGCTGAGGTCGGTTCGTCCATGATCAGGATGCGCGAATTGACGGAGAGGGCTCGTGCAATTTCGACGATCTGCTGCTGGCCCAGGCGAAGATCCTCGACGCGGGTCTGCGGATCGATGTCTTCCTCGAGCTCTTCCATCAGCGCCCGGGTCTGACGCTCCTCTTCTGCGAAGTCGACGACACCACCTTTAATGATCTCCCGGCCCATGAAAATATTGTCGCGGACACTGAGATTGGGGGCGAGGCTGAGCTCCTGGTGAATGATGGAGATCCCGCACTCGCGCGCATGGGTCGACGAGCTGAAGCTGATCGGCGAGCCGTCGAGAATGATCTCGCCGGAGCTTGCCTGCGCCACACCCGAAAGGATCTTCATCAAGGTCGACTTGCCCGCGCCGTTCTCCCCGAACAACGTTGTGACCTGGCCGCGATGAATGTCGAAGTTCACCCCCTTCAGGGCGTGAACGCTGCCGTAGGATTTTGCGATGTTGCGGGCAGCGAGGACGACCTCGCCTTTCGCGCCGTTGCTGCGTTGCGGCTGGCTCATTTGAGCTCGACCTTCACCGGCGTGACGAGCCAGTTCTTCGGATTGATGAGCTTGAAGACGCCGACGACGGTCGCCTGCTTTCCGTCCAGGGCGTCAGCATCCAGGCCCGCAAAAACCGCCTTCTTCATCTCGTTATTGATGGCCGAGCCGGCATCCTGATACTGGATCTGGTTGGTGAACTGGCCGAATTCGATGGTGCCGGTTGCGTCGCGGAGGTCCGTGCCGTTGACCGCAGGACCGGTTTGGACACGGACCACCGTCTCGGGAGGCAGCCCATCGATCTTCATTTCGTTGGTGTTCGACTTGCGGGCGCCGAAAACGCCGGTCAGCGTGACGGGAATGACCGGTCCGGTGCTCGTCGCAGTGCCGTATTTCTCGGCCGCCGCCTTCTTGTCGGCGGCAATGGCGGCCGCGAGATCGGCGGCTGCAACGGCCCGCTCCTCGACATTAGCCTTGATTTTCGGAAACTGCTCGGCGCCGAAGGTTTCCGGAGAGAATGCTTGCTGACGGACATCGTTTTCGGAACCGATCTTGACGACCGTCGTATCGAACGCGATCGCTGCAACGACGATAACCGCCAACGCCGCGCTGACAAGGAGCCCGCGATTGCCGCTGCTCGGCTTTGATGCTGGATAATCGGGCGATGTACTCATGTCCGGACGGCCTTGGCTTGGAATGGCGAGATGGAGGGTTAGCGCGACGATGATCGCAGGCGGGCTGAAGCATTGCGTCGCACCGGAACATAAGCCGGCGGGCCACCCGCAAGAGCACAACTCTGGACGAAAATTCGCATTGGAAGCCTCCTCAACAAGACCGGCGGCCGTCTCCTCCAACCGCCTGGCCCTGCAAATTCTCCATCAGGAAGCGCACTTCCGTGATAGAAGTATGTTATTTATGCCGCAAATGATGTTATAAATTTTACGAACTGTCAACGGCACTTTCGCAGCAACTCGATTAAAAGGCACGGCCTCACATCTTGTTCATCACGCTGCGGCGCAGCAAAAAGTGGTAGGAAATGCAATCGCCTTCACACTTGTCATTCGATCGAACGATGCAAGCATCTATTTGTTTTTCGTTCAAAAAATCACAGATCGAGCATCGCACGCACCGCCGTTTTCCATGCCACACGCCGATAGCTCGACAGCGCGGAAGTAAACTCCTTGCTCCTCTATTTTAAATGAAAAAAATTACATCGCTAGAAAAATCTTACTGGCATTATGGTATCTTTATGTTATGTTTCCGAGCGAGCTTAGGGAGGTTTCGGCTGCGCGCCAGATCTGGGATTTGTCAAAGGCGGCGCGCTTGTCGTTGCCCGTGGAAGGGCCGAAGTTGGCAGCCGGATGCATCATCCCAGAGAATTCAGGGATTGGGAGGACTTCAGATGAATTTGATGCGCGTATTGCCCGCCGTGGGGCTTACGGTGGTGACGAGATAGGCCTGCAATGATATCGACCCAGAAGATCATCATTGGCATAGATGCCGGCACCTCGGTCATCAAGGCCGTCGCCTTCGATCCGTCCGGACGCCAGATTGCCACGGCCTCCGTTCGCAACAGATACACCACCGGAGACGATGGCTCGGCAACGCAGTCGCTGGATCAGACCTGGCTTGATTGCGCCAGCGCGTTGCGTGGCCTTAGCGAAAAAGTCCCTGATCTTGCATCCCGCACCGCAGCCATCGCCGTCACCGGACAGGGCGACGGCACCTGGCTCGTCGGCCGCGGCAATACGCCGGTCGCCGATGCCTGGCTGTGGCTCGACGCGCGTGCTGCGCCGACGGTTACGGCACTTGCCGGCGGAACCCAGAACCGTGCCCGCTTCGAGGCAACGGGCACCGGCCTCAACACTTGCCAGCAGGGCGTGCAACTTGCCCATATGGACCGCTTCACGCCGGATCTTCTCGACCAGGCGGAGACGGCGCTGCACTGCAAGGACTGGCTCTATCTCAACCTCACAGGCGTGCGGGCGACCGATCCGTCCGAGGCGAGTTTCACCTTCGGCAATTTCAGAACGCGCCAGTATGATGCAGTGGTGATCGACGCGCTCGGCCTTGACCACAGGCGCGGGCTGCTGCCCGAAATCATCGACGGCAGCGAGATCACCCACCCGCTGACATCGGAGGCGGCGAAGGCCTGTGGACTTCTGACCGGAACGCCGGTCTGCCTCGGCTATGTCGACATGGTGATGACGGCGCTTGGTGCAGGCGTGCGCAGCAGCGCTCGCAACGCCGCCTGCTCGACGATCGGCTCGACCGGCGTGCACTTGCGCGCCAAGTCCGTTGCCGACGTTCAGCTCAATCGTGAGGGCACCGGCTATGTGATCGCCCTGCCCATCCCCGGCATCGTCACCCAGGTCCAGACGAATATGGGCGCCACGATCAACATCGACTGGATCCTCGATGTCGCCGCCTATCTGATGGCCGAGGCAGGCAAGCCTGCTTCGCATGCAGACCTCATTGCGCGCATCGACGGCTGGTTTGCAGAAAGCCGACCGGGGGCGGTGCTTTACCACCCCTACATTTCCGAAGCGGGCGAACGTGGGCCTTTCGTCAACGCCAATGCGCGCGCGGGCTTCACCGGGCTTTCAATGCGTCACGGTTTCCCCGACCTGCTGCGCGGCGTGGTCGAAGGGTTGGGGCTTGCGACGCGCGACTGCTACGCGGCGATGGGCGCGATGCCCGAAGAGCTGCGGGTCACAGGCGGGGCAACACGCTCCGTCGCCCTTCGCCGCTCACTCTCGGCCGCCGTTAACGCACCGATCCGCCAGTCGCGCCGCGAGGAGACGGGGGCGGCCGGCGTGGCGATGATGGCCGCGGTGGCTGTCGGCGTCTATTCCAGCATGGACGATTGCATTGCCGACTGGGTGACGCCGCTGCTCGGCGATCCGGAAACACCGGATGCCAGTAAGGCCCACCGGTTCGACCGGCTTTTTTCTGCCTACACCGATGTACGCCAGGCAATGGCGCCCGCCTGGGACAAGCTCGCCGAAGCCGCAACGACATCGCCGGTGGGCGAGTAATCAAGTTCTGATGCAGCAGGCATCGAAGGAGTACGACATGACTGAACCCGAACTCCTGGATCTCTTCGTCATCGGCGGAGGCATCAACGGCGCGGGGATAGCACGCGATGCCGCGGGCCGCGGCTTGAAGGTCGTGCTGTGCGAAAAGGACGATCTGGCACAGGGAACGTCGTCACGTTCGGGCAAGCTGGTGCATGGCGGTTTGCGTTACCTCGAATATTACGAATTCCGCCTGGTGCGTGAGGCGTTGATCGAGCGTGAAGTGCTGCTCAATGCCGCGCCGCATATCATCTGGCCGATGCGCTTCGTCCTGCCGCACAGCCCAGAGGATCGCCCCGCATGGCTCGTGCGGCTCGGCCTCTTCCTCTATGATCATCTCGGCGGCCGCAAGAAGCTGCCCGGGACCCGCACGCTCAATCTGCTCCGCGACCCGGAAGGCACGCCGATCCTCGATCAATACACACGCGGCTTTGAATATTCCGATTGCTGGGTCGACGACGCCCGCCTCGTGACCTTGAATGCGGTCAGCGCAGCGGAAAACGGCGCCCTGGTACTGACCCGCACGCCCGCCGTGTCGGCCCGCCGCGAGAATGGCGGTTGGACCGTGGTCACCAAAAGCAACTCCACGGGAGAGACGCGAACCTTCCGTGCCAAATGTCTGGTGAACTGCGCCGGCCCCTGGGTGATGGACATCATCAATCGCGTCGCCGGATCGAACTCCGGCCGCAACGTCCGCCTCGTCAAGGGCAGCCACATCATCGTGCCGAAGTTCTGGGCGGGCGCCAATGCCTATCTGGTGCAGAACCACGACAAACGCGTCATTTTCATCAATCCCTACGAGGGCGACAAGGCGCTGATCGGGACGACCGATATCGCGTACGAAGGCCGGGCCGAGGATGTTACCGCCGACGAGACGGAGATCGAGTATCTGCTCCAGGCGGTCAATCGCTACTTCAAGGAAAAGCTGCGTCGCCACGATGTGCTGCACAGCTTCTCCGGCGTGCGCCCGCTGTTTGACGATGGCAAGGGCAATCCGTCGGCCGTTACCCGCGACTATGTCTTCGATCTCGACGAGACAGGCGGCGCTCCACTGCTCAACGTCTTCGGCGGCAAGATCACCACGTTCCGCGAGCTCGCTGAACGCGGCATGCAGCGCCTGAAGCACATCTTCCCGAACATGGGAGGCGACTGGACTGAGAAAGCGCCGCTGCCGGGCGGCGAAATTCCGAATGCCGACTACGAGAGCTTTGCCAACAGCCTGCGCGATATCTATCCCTGGATGCCGCGCAAGCTCGTGCATCACTATGGCCGTCTCTATGGCGCCCGCGCCAGGAATGTGGTTGCCGGTGCGACGGGCATAGAAGGGCTCGGGCGGCATTTCGGCGGACAGCTCTATGAGGCCGAGGCCCGCTACCTCGTCGCCACGGAATGGGCCGAAACGGCCGACGACATCCTCTATCGCCGCACCAAACACTACCTCCATCTGAACGAAGCGGAGCGCGCGGCCTTTGGCGAGTGGTTTGCTTCAACCCGCCTTGCCGCCGCCTGAAGGATGCCGCCATGCCGCTGACCCTTTCGCTCAATACCAATCCGCTGGTGAACCGCTTCGCCGACCCAGACGATCTGATCGACACGGTTGCGCGTGACCTGCGGATCCGCGACCTCCAACTGACCCACGAATTTATCAATCCGAGCTGGCAGGCGCCCGTGATCAGCCGCCTGACGCGCACGATGAGCGCTGCGCTGAAGCGCACCGGCGTACGTGTCACCTCGGGCATGACGGGCCCCTACGGGCGCCTCAACCATTTCGGACATCCGGATGCCGATGTCCGCCGCTACTACGTCGACTGGTTCAAGACCTTTGCCGACATCACTGCCGATCTCGGCGGCCACGCGGTCGGAACGCAATTTGCGATCTTCACTTACAAGGACTTCGACGATCCGGCCAGACGCGAGGAGTTGATCAAGATCGCCATCGATTGTTGGGCTGATGTCGCCGAGCACGCGCGCGCCGCAGGCCTCTCCTACATGTTCTGGGAGCCGATGAGCATCGGCCGCGAGTTCGGCGAGACGATCGGCGCTTGCCTGTCGCTGCAGGAGCGGTTGACGGCCGCCGGAATGGCCATTCCGATGTGGATGATGGCGGATATCGATCATGGCGACATCACCTCCGCCGATCCCGATGACTACGACCCCTATGCCTGGGCGCGCGCCGTCCCGCCGGTATCGCCGATCATCCACATCAAACAGAGCCTGATGGACAAGGGCGGGCACCGGCCCTTTACCGCCGAATTCAACACCAAGGGCCGCATCCAGCCGGCACCTCTGCTCCAGGCACTGGCCGAAGGTGGGGCGAAGGACAATGAAATCTGCCTGGAACTCTCCTTCAAGGAACGCGAGCCGAACGATCGCCAGGTCATCCCGCAGATCGCCGAAAGCGTCGCCTTCTGGGCGCCGCATATCGACACTGGCGTCACTGACTTGAACATCTGAGGCGGAGATCTTTAAAAGGCAGCACTGCGATACGGCGGAATCGCCGCATGACCTTCGAAAAGGAGCCGTGATGACGGACGCCGATGATACGCTTGCCGTGCGTGCTGCCTGGCTTCACTATGCCGGTGGCCTGACGCAGTCCGACGTTGCTCGCCGCCTCGGCGTGCCGTCGGTAAAGGCCCATCGCCTGATCGCAAGAGCGGTTGCCGATGGTGTCGTCAAAGTCACCATCGACGGGGATATCGTCGAATGCGTCGAGCTGGAGATGCGGCTTTCGGAACGGTTCGGGCTTCAATATTGCGAGGTCGCCCCCGATCTCGGCGAGGAAGGCTTGCCGCTGCGCGCACTCGGTCATGCCGGCGCCGGCTATCTCAAGCGCGAGATCGAGCGCGGCGACAACACAGTCATCGGCCTTGGTCATGGCCGCACGCTTTCCGCCGCCGTCCAATATATGCCGAGGGTGAGCGCGAAGAACCTGCGCTTCGTCTCGTTGCTTGGCGGGTTGACACGAAACTATGGCGCCAATCCTTATGACGTGATGCATCGCATCGCCGAAAAGACCGGCGCCCACGCCTATGTGATGCCGGTTCCCTTTTTCGCCAATACCGGCGAGGACCGCGAAGTGCTGAAGGCGCAGCGTGCCGTCAAGGAGGTCTTCGATCTTGCCAATAATGCTGACCTGAAGCTCGTCGGCCTGGGAACTGTCGATGCCGAGGCGCAGCTTGTTTTGTCCGGCATGGTCGAACCCGGTGAAATCGACGACATTGCCGCAGCAGGCGGCGTCGGCGAAATCCTCGGACATTTTTTCGACGCCGACGGCCACATCCTCGACACCGCGCTGACGGCGCGCACGCTCTCTGCGTCTTTCCCTAAGACCAAGAAAGAGCGGCTTGTGGCGCTGGCGGGCGGACAGTCGAAAGTGGCGGCCATCCGGGCAATTCTGAATAGCCGCCGTCTTTTCGGGCTGATCACCGATGAGCGAACTGCGCAGGCGCTGCTGAAGTAGCTATGGGAAGACAACAACATTTTATCGCAAAATAACACAATAAATGTTGATTATCACGCATACTCCGTTATCTTAACATCAACGAGGGCGGGAGAGCGGGATGAGGCGAGAAGAGCGGCAGCAGTTGATCGTCAACCTGCTCGTCGAAAACAAGACCGTCGATCTCGACGACCTTGCCGATCGCTTCACCGTGTCAAAGATGACGATCCATCGCGATCTCGACGATCTCGAGCAGGCGGGCGTCCTGCGCAAGGTTCGCGGCGGCGCGACCATTGATGCCGGAACGCAGTTCGAAAGCGACTTCCGCATTCGCGAGCGCCAGGGCAGCGAAGCCAAGCTGGCTATGGCTGAGACCGCGCTGGAACTGGTCGAGCCCGGGATGACGGTGATGGTGAACGACGGCTCGATGGCGGCCGTGCTCGGCGAAATGCTGCTGCAGAAGCGGCCGCTGACCTTGATCACCAACAATGCGGCGATCATGGAGCGGCTGAAAGGCGAAACCGGCATCACGTTGATCGCGCTTGGCGGCATCTATTCGGCGAAATTCAACGCCTATCTCGGCGTCGTCACCGAGGAGGCACTGTCGCGGCTGAGGGCCGACATCGCCTTCATTTCAACGCCTGCCGTCAGCGGCAGGCTGGCCTACCACATGGACGACAACGTCGTGCGCGCCAAGCGGGCGATGATTGCGTCGTCGACCAGGACCTGCCTTCTGGTCAACCATCAGCGCATCGGCCACACCGCCCTGCATGTCATGGCGGATCTGGCCGATTTCGACGCGATTATCACCGACAGCGCACCGGATGCTGCTGTCCTGGAGGAATTCGAGCAGGCGGGCATTACGCTCACCATTGCATCAACGCAGGATCCGACATGACCGAAAAGCCGCGCTTCTGGATTGGCACCAGCTGGAAGATGAACAAGACGCTTGCTGAAGCCGAACACTTCGCCCGCGGTCTCGAAGCTGCCGACGCCGCGCGCGACCCGCATATCCAG